>DASYEA010000551.1:0-2193 GCA_036499265.1 Schlesneria sp.
ACGATCAGCCTGAACGCCAAGCTGCTGTTCATTGATCCTGATCTGGTCCGCTACATCCTGATTCACGAACTGTGCCATATTCGCGAGCTGAATCATTCGCCGCGATTCTGGAAGTTGGTGTCGGCCTACTACAAGCCGTACAAGCAGGCCCATGCTCGTTTAACGGTGGCCTGGCGCACAATGCCGCGCTGGGTCGGCTGATCACGCAGTGCGCACGGCCGATTGTTTCTCGGAAGATCTGATGATCAAGGCACAGCAGCGTACCTATCCGCACCGCATCGACTTAGAATCGATGTTTTCTGTACTCGGTATCAAGACCTATGCCACATCGATTCTATCTCGCCAATCTCCCGGACTCAGGTACGGCCGTACTGGACGGTATTGAAGCTCACCATTTACTGCACGTGCTGCGAGCCAGCCCTGGCGACATCGTCGAACTCTTCAATGGTGCCGGACTTGTCGCCAAAGCCGAAGTCGTCAAAGCGGGACGACGTGAAATTGATCTGCGTGTGCTGGAATCACGTCGTGAGGAACCTTCGTCGCGACAGGTCATCATCGGCACCGCCGTCCCCAAGGGAGATCGTTTCGACTGGCTCATCGAGAAAGCCACCGAACTGGGAGTGACTCGGCTCGTCCCTTTGACAACCGAGCGTAGCGTTGTCGATCCGCGTGACAGCAAGCTCGACAAACTTCGTCAAACGGTGATCGCGGCCTGCAAGCAATCGGGACGCAATTATCTGCTTGAATTGTCACCCGTCACCACATGGGCCCGCTTCGTCAAAGAGACGCTTAGTTCGTCACGCAGTTTTATCGCTCATCCCGGGGCCGGTGCTCCGGTGATGTCGAGTACGTTACTGGGGGATCACCCACAGGTCGCCTTTGCGGTCGGCCCCGAAGGAGGATTCACGGACGGTGAAGTCGCCCTCGCCATCGAACACAAAGTGACACCGATCAGCTTGGGGCCACTCATCTTGAGGATCGAAACCGCAGCAGTTGCATTGGCCGCATGTGCCGCGATGCAGTCAACGTAGCCAAGGTCACCAAGACCTTGGGTGGGTGTCATTCGACTTGGCTTCCAGATCGACCGTCGTTTAACCGCGTGGGCATCGCCCCGCGCGTGATGAAGAGCGAGGCGAAGTTATCAGAAAGACTTGAGATGATCGCTCTCGTTTGCCTATGCTCACGCGCGGGGCGATGCCCACGAGGTTAAACGAGGAGGGCAATCTCAATGATCAAGCACCGGCAGATCACGCCCGCGACTCCACATCCCGACGATGAAGAACGTTGCCGCCATAAGCACATAGCCGATCGCTACGTCCCAAGATCGATAGACGATCGCACCTGGAAAGGTCGGATTGCTGAAGACGAACAAGTAATCGACGACATTGCCTGCGAATAATTGGTAGGCATGAGTTAATCCCAGTCCCGCGCACAGGGCTCCGACTAGCGACCAGGTTCCCGCTGCGAAGAACCGCCGGTCAATCAAAAAGGCCGAAATCGCCGCCAGGATCATGCAGGTAAAGATGTAACCCTGCTGCAGCGATATCATGCCGTGCAGCACGAAGTCGTTGACGTTCGCACGTGGATCACTCGCCATCAAGTCGTGCAGTGTCTTGCCACCGGATTTGAAGAACGCCCCCTGTGTGACGGTGAAGCCCCACGCGGCGATCGCGGGAAAGAGACCCACCGCAACGGCCGGTGCGTGTTCTTTGGGAACAGCCGAGAAGGCCTGAGCTGTAATAATGATTCCGATCCACAAGACGATCGCAATGCCTGACTCCATTGGGATGAAACTGTTGATCAAACTGATAGAGCCGGTGAAACAGATTGCCGTGACCACCAGGCCGTTCAACGTCGAATAACCCGCACGCGCTCCTAGCGCCTTCCAACCGGGATGTCCGATATAGATCGTCGTCGGGAAGCAACTGCCGAACAGCGCAGCCGAGATCGTGCCGATGCCGTTGGCCGCGAGCGACGACCGAGTCGAATAACTGTCGCCACCCGCTTCGGCCGATTCGATGTTCTGCAAACTGCCGATCAGATTGAACAGCCCCATCGGGATAACGACCGACAACATCCCCAGCCACTGAGTCGGATCGGCCAGCCGCGACCACAATCGATCTCCAACGAAGGTTGGCAAATAGAATCCCAATTGCTCGCGGGCCGTTTGAATCAGCTTCAGGTCCATCGCCG
>DASYEA010000552.1:0-7441 GCA_036499265.1 Schlesneria sp.
AGGTGACTGGCGGAGCGGTGGCATCTTGTGGCCTCGCTTGTCTGCCGCGTTTTATGTTGCCCTGCGGGATCTCCATTCGATCGCGGGCATCTTCTTCGCTCCGCTCGCAATCATCGTGCTATTCACGGGCCTGTTCGTCTCTTTGATGTGGGGGACTGGTTTCAATTGGGTTTCCATGAAAATGGAACAATCGTTGATGGAGTTCTTCACCCACGCGGACTCGCCAGCTGAAACCGACGCGGTGGCAACTCTGCAGCCCGTCGTGACAGCGGCGTTGCAGCATAGCCATCCCGGCGATGATCTTTATTTCCAGTTGGCGGAAAAGCCCGAGCACGCTCACAAAATCTATGTGATGTACAAGGGGGATACGAATACAGTACGAGGGCTCGACATCGACCAATACACCGGAAACGTCGTATCGACGACCACGACAGAGCAGCTTGAACCAATGGTTCGACTACTCGCGATCGCAGTCTCGCTTCATCAAGGAAAGACCTTCGGCGTCACGTCAAAAGTAATCGCATTCGTGACGTGTCTCGTGCTGATGGGATTGTCGGTCACCGGTGTCTGGATGTGGTGGGTCCGTAGACCGAAGGGGCAATCCGGGTTTCCGGTACGCCTGCCAACAAAAATTCCGACATGGCTCTGGTTCGTGATCGTATGCGTCAGCGTTGCTTTTCCAACGGTCGGAGCGTCGCTAGTTGTGATTCTCGTGATCGAAGCGATTCTGAGTCTCATCCGCCGATTTCGGTCGAGCAGTCCCCAAAAGGGATAGCGATTTAGATGGACGGGGCGCAGTCTTCGAGCGTACCCCGGGGCCAACGAGAGCGTTCGGGTCGCAGGCAAAATCAAGTTCTGCCAAAGAATACTGTCGATGTTCGGCCGAGGCCCCATGCCGTCGACCGATGTTGTTGTGCCAAAGGCACGACCACCGCTGGCAAATCGACGTGGCTCTGATTTGAAGAGCCTATCGGAGTCAGTGATCCATCACTCCGCCCACCAAATTCCTGTCATCAGCGTATGTCGTCGTAGGAACAATTGCGTACCTCTGTTGAACAGCCAATGAATAAACGGGGAAATTCCAGGGACAGTCTCGAAGCTCACGCATCAACACAATTCTCTCTGGCGGTGGTACCAGCCGCGCTGCGTTTGAACGCGAAGAGTGATGCGGACGCATCACCGACAAACGTTGGTCGAATCATCATTCGCATGCTGATGCGCAAAATGCAGAAACAGGGTATTGACACGGCCTTCTCACCCTCGCCAGATTGAATCCGCGAGCATTGATGGTAAGATCGTTACGACCTGTAGACTCCTCACCAAGTTACCCAGTCATGATGGCACGACAATCAATGACGACGCTGCGAAACCAGATTGAGCTGGTTCGTGGACTGTTCACCGATGTGTCGGATTGGATGACTCGGCGACGTCTTTGCCGAGCCCTGATACTGGTGATGTACGTGGCAATGAACCTGGGGTTACCGACCGGATTGGGCCCGCAGGTGAAAACGGGCTCTGCGAACGACTCTTGTCGATGTTCGGCCGAGTCCCGAGCAGCGGGCCGCTGCTGTTGTGCAAAGAAGGCGATGGCCACAGGCAAAACAGGGTGCTGTGCCACTCGCATCGTGGCTTCGACAAAGAACTGCTGTGCAACGAAGAAAGAGAAGGACGCCCCTGCAAAGGTGAAGGCCACTCCTGAAGATTCACTGGCTTGGAGCGGTGCTTGCCCCTGTGGACCCGTTGATGCACCGATCATGCTGTTCTGTCCACACCCTCGAATTCTGGCCGAGGCGAACTCGCTTGGGTTTCGATTCCCGACTGGTGAGCGAGCTCCCACCTTGACCGATGTCCCGTGCGGGCTGCGGACTCGCCCGTCGACTCCTCCTCCTCAGTTGGTCGTCTGACGATTGCCTGCTGCGCGGAATTTGCGCAGTGATCGACGACCTTGTCGATCTGTGACGGCTTGCCGTGGTTCAATGCACTGGCTGCCGTCCGCGATTCGTTCTGACCGGTTTCAACCGCCGGAAAATGCCTTTGTTTCTGAGGGGGAACAATGTCCACATTCAGCCGCCGTCCGCGCGGATTTACGTTGATTGAGCTACTGGTGGTGATTGCCATCATTGCGATTCTGATCGCACTCTTGCTACCAGCCGTCCAGCAAGCTCGCGAGGCTGCTCGTCGAGCCCAATGCAAGAACAACCTGAAGCAACTCGGCTTGGCATTACACAACTACGAATCGAGCCACTCCGCTTTCCCATTGGGTCGAGTCGGATATCCCATGGTCTTTTCAGCACACGCTCAGTTGCTGCCCTATCTGGACGGCAGCAACCTGTACAACCTGGTCGACTTCAACACCGCTCCCAACTTTGGAGCGCCATCGGCACCGATGACACGGAACGAAATCGCTGCCCGAGCAGTCATTCCAGGCTACTTGTGCCCGAGTGATTTTGGACGCATGGCTGGTTCCGATTTCGGACCGCTCAACTATCCCGCCTGCGTCGGCAGCGGAGTCAACCGCCTGGCGACTGGTGGCGTCGACAGCAGTTCGATCAAGACGGGTGACGGCGTGATGTATTCGGGCTCGGCCACGAGATTCCGCGATGTGACCGATGGCCTGTCGAACACGGCGGCATTCAGCGAAAGCACGCTGGGACCGGGTGGCAATCCATCCTCACCAAGTGGGTCCGCCCCACAGAAGCCAGACAGCGAAGTCCTTGAACTGACCGGGGCGACCGTGACCACGGCCGCATCATGCGGGTCAAGCAGTGGTGGCAACTGGTCCGGCCTGCGCGGAGCCAAGTGGTTGAACGGCCACTATGGCGACACGCTGTACAACCACTTCTACAACCCGAATTCGCGGCAATACGACTGTGGGAACGCCAGCCACAACTAAGGACTGACTGCCGCCCGCAGCCGACACGTCGGAGGTGTCCACGTCTGCCTGTGCGACGGCAGCGTCCGATTCGTCAGCGAGAACGTCGACATCACGATCTGGCAGGCGGTGGCTAGCCGACAGGGAAGTGAAGTGCTTGGTGATTTCTAATTTGTGGTGATGAGGTAGCGACTGCCGCCAGAGGGTAGGGCTGATCATCACGTGATCAGCCCACGTTCTGTCGAACGTCGCTATCAGTTCATTCTCATTTCTGGCGGAGAAAGAGGAGTGGCCCTCTAGACCGACTGGAGAACGAACGGGATAATCGATGCTTTGACTCACCTTCCCGAGCGGCCAGCCCAGATCGAGTACGATTGATCCTCCGTCGAAGCCGATCCGTGTGACCGTTTTTGTTGCGGATAATAGATATTCCTCGAGTCGTAGCGACTCACCACGCGTATGGAACTTGAAGACAATAATGGATTCAAACACCCTGGCCACCAAGCCATCACCCCCGAATGTGCCTGAGCGCCGGTTGGGACGCCGCATCTTCCTGGGGTTCCTTGGCAGCGTGGCTCTCGTCTACGGCAGCATCGTGTCGTACAGCCTGCTCGTTCCACGACGAAACATCGACGCTGCCGACATGAGCCTGCTGGAGCGGTGCCGTGAGATGTGTCTGGCCTACGGCTTGGTGCCGACCGGGCATCTCGCCAACGACGCCAAGGCCTATCTGCGAGCGGAAAAACCGAAGCCGCTGATCAACCCGCTGCATGAGATTCTGTCAGACGAAAAGTTCGTTGCCGAAGAATCGCAGCCGCATCCGCTATTGGGCAAGCAAGCACCTGATTTCGAACTGCCCGACGATCAGGGCAAGAAGGTCTCATTGCGAGGGACCTTGAAGGACGCGCCGGTCGTCGTCGTCTTCTATTACGGTTATCACTGTAATCATTGCGTGGGGCAACTGTTCGGACTGAACGAAGACCTGCGCCGCTTCACCGAGTTGGGTACCGAGGTCGTCGCGATCAGTGCCGATTCGCCCGAGATGACGACGAAACGCTTCGACGAGTACGGTCGGTTCGACTTCCCGGTCCTTTCGGATGTCGACAGCAGCGTCGCCCAGGCCTACGGGGTGTATCAGCCGGAAGCGAACGGCAAACCCGAGATCAAGCTGCATGGCACTTTCGTCATCGATGCCGATGGCACCGTGCTGTGGTGCAATTCGGGCAACAAACCCTTTCTGGATAACCAGACACTGCTGACAGTGATCGCCAAGCAACATGGCCTGCTGACGACAGAAAAATCCGCTGAGTAATCATTTCGCACGAAGGTTCGATTTATGAATAAGCTTGTAATCGGGTTCATGGCTGTTGTCGGTATCGTCGGGCATCTGCACGCTCACGATACTTGGGTCCAGACGAACACCAACGTGATCCGATCGGGCGACGCGATCTACGTCGACTTGATGCTCGGCAATCACGGCAATGAGCATCGGGACTTCAAGCTCGCGAGCAAGACGACGCTCGACGGCGTGATCCTGAAGGTGAATGCGCCGAACGGAAAGAGCTTCGACCTGAAGGATCGGCTCAGTGACGTTGGCTATACGCCGAAGGAAGGATTCTGGAGTGGCCGGTTCGCCGCGACGGATCCCGGCCTATACATGGTGGAACACTCGCGCGATTCGATCGTGAATCATGGCAGTCCAGCAAGATCGATCCGCAGCGGAAAGACGTTCTTCGTCGTCAGCAAGTCGCTCGACAAAGTCCCCGACGAAAATCCAGGTTTCGACAAGGTGCTCGGGCATCCGCTGGAAATCGTGCCCGAAGCCAGCACAGTGACGCCAATGGGTCCCGACGTTCCAATTCGAGTCAAAGTGCTGTTTCGAGGAGAGCCACTGAAAGACGCTCGCGTCTCATTCATCCCACGAGGTGCGGCGTTGTCCGAGGGATTTGACGCGAATTTCGAACGAAAGACCAACGAAAACGGCCGCTGCTTCTTTATCCCCAAGGAGGGGAACTACTATCTGGTAGTCGTACATCACAAGACGGACGAAAAAGGAACTGATTACGAATCGACGGCCTATTCCGCGACCTTGACGGTGTTTGTCCCCGAGGTCTGCCCCTGTTGTGGCGAGTAAACAGTGTCGGGAATGGCCATTTTCTCATTTCGGAGAATCCCATTCCACGACGACCGCGCGGAAGACTCGACAGCGATGCGTATTCCGTTCAGAATAGACTCGCCTGTGAGCAGGTATGACTGACGACTTGGTTTGCTTATTCGATGGGAGAGTTTTGTTTCATGGATACTCACGGTAGCGCGGTAGTGGTGGAAGGTGATCACGGACACGCAGTTCCCGAGAGTGGCGAACGGTTCGAGAAGGCAGAGCTTGAGTATTTCGTCGATTCCGATCGAGAAACGGGCAAGAATATCGGGAAGCTGCTGGCTTTGGTCTTCCTGATTTCGTTCGTCCTGATGATCGGCGTCTGCACTTGGATGTACACGCACAACAACCACAGCCACGATCCTCAAGCCGGTGTTGGTGAAGACACCAGCGCCACAGCCGAACATCATTGACACAGGTCTTCCTGAGCGGGGCGGCGTAAGCCCGTTTAACCAGAAGCACGATCGAGCGGGTGACATTGTCCCCGCTCTGGTCATTTACAGAGTCAGCGGCCGGGTGGCCGGGGTTGGAGCGCTTCGCGAAACCCCGGTGCAAGACAACCCCAGTTGGTATCAGTCTTTGTCATGACAAATCTGAGACAATTGTCATCACGCCAACCAAATTTTGGTCGTGCTGTTTGAAATAATCGACACCAAAACGTCATCGAATCGAATCATCTCCATCTGACATATAGGCCAGCAATGGATCGATGGTGGTTCAAGAAGCCTTCATCAGACACGCTGGTACCACACCGTGGTTTCGCGAAACGCTCCAACCCCGGCCACCCCTTCGTCCCTCGGCTCAGTGGATTCCCGCCTACGCGGGAATGACGGCTAGCTGACTGAAAGCAGCTCACTTCACCTCGATTGCAACTCTCGTCCCGTTTGCAGTCTGGAGTTGTAACTTCTTCCTTCTCTGCAAGGTCAATTTCTGCCGGAAAGCTGTCGCATTCGGCAGGATTCGCCGAAGCAGGCCCCTTTGGAGACTCTTTCAAGGCGATTTCGCAATTCGGAAGGCTGGCATCGCGGTTTGGCATCGCGCTTGCTTTTACATCTCACATCACCGGGCCAACCGCAAACGACAACAAGGATGAACGGCCCGGTGATCACAAACGGATTCACGAACTAAGCTGGCAACTCGGAAAGGACAGATTCAAATGTTGGTGCTCACTCGCAAGCGAACTGAAATGATCAAGATCGGCGATGATATTGTCATCACCGTGATTCATACTTCGCGTGGATCAGTGAAGCTGGGGATTCAAGCACCATCGGATGTCCGCGTGTTGCGAGGTGAATTGAATGATCGTGCCGAGGACGCTCATCACGATGACGTTCACCAGGGCCCAGTCTACTCGGCAGATCGCGTCGCGAAGCAGTTCAATGCTGAATATGTCGCGGAGTTGGAAGACCAGGTTCTGGTCACTCTGGCAAAGTGAACGAGCGGATAGACGGTGCCCCAAGGGGGGCGGGGCACCGTTCTGTGCGGGTCGCACGTCCATGTCGCGTTGAGACATGGGTTAGACACAGTGGGCTTTCGCTCGCGGAAGGTCACTGTGAGGTGCGACTCGTTCTAAACAACCGGGATTTTCGCGGCCAATCCCGGTTGTCTGGTTCTGGATCGGATTTCCACACCATTCCAAGGAAGGGTCGTCATGAAGACCAGTCAACACGCAATCGGGAACGTTTGGGACGATGCATCATTCCGCGAAGAATTCGCCGAACCCGCCATGGTCATTGACACCGTTCGCGATGCCGAACGACGTGCAACCATGGTCTTTGATCTCTTGCTCAGCTATTTGAGCGATGCCCAGATGGCTGTCACTCAGCATCGCCCCGCAGCTTAGCCTGTGCTCGAAGCGGCTCGCACCTGACAATACACCGGGGCGATCGAAACGAGCCGCTTCGTCGCAGGCTAAACAGGGGTTTAGCCACGGATTGACACGGATGAAACACGGATAAGGCAGGAATGCATGAGATGAGGAAGAGATCAGGACCGGGTCTTATCCGCCTCTATTCTGTCTTCCTAATCCGTGTTTCATCCGTGTCAATCCGTGGCTAAAACTTCTTAATGCAATTTATCACTCATCTGGCAAAGTCGAGGTTCCTGGCAGCAGGTGCCCCATTTTGTCTCGCTTGGTCGCCAGATACTTGTCTCGCTGAATCTCGTGTGGCGCGATGATCGGAACCTGGCCCTCCAGCACGAGATCAAAGCCCGGAAACGCATTCACTTTTTGCGGGTTATTCGTCAGCAGCCGCACTGCCGTCAGCCCCAGGTCTTTCAAGATCTGCAGGCCAACTCCGTAGTCGCGAGTATCCGCTTTGAAGCCGAGTTTGTGATTCGCTTCCACCGTGTCATAACCCTGATCCTGCAGTTGATAGGCTTTCAGCTTCGCGAGCAGCCCGATTCCACGT
>DASYEA010000553.1:0-4773 GCA_036499265.1 Schlesneria sp.
GATCGACTTGCTCGAGATTTGGTACAAACTGGCCACCGGAATGCTCCGCGACTTTCGCGGTTTTCTCATCCAGACTGGGAAAGCCGTAGAACGTGCCGTGAGGGAACTCGTAGAAGTATGTCGGTGTTCCCGTATGGACGCTGAACGATCCCTGCCGCACAGGAAACCAACCAACGTATTTTCGTTGAACTTCCAGGGGCAGCCCAAGTCCTTTTAGGCATTGGCCTGCCCAAGCTCCGGCAGTGACAACGAGCGAACCGGCAGAATATTCGCCGCGGTCGGTGCAAAGCGCGACCGATGTTCCATTCGAGGACCAATTCAGCACACGCTCGTCCGGCCGGATCTCGGCACCACATTGCTGTGCGTGATCGATTTGCGATTGAACACATTGCTCGACTAAGAGCAATCCGGCGAGCGGCTCGAAGACGATTGTGTGTTCTTCCGGAAATGACAATGAAGGCCAACGACGCTGGGCGGCAGCAGGTTCTAATTCTTCAATGTTGAGGTGGTGTAGATTCGCAGATCTTTTTGCCCCGCAGATGGTCTCGCAAGTGGGAACTCCAGAAAGAGCCAACCCAACTTGGTGGAACAGTGTTCGATTTGTCGAATGTTCCAATTGCCGCCACAGCTCATAGGTTCGCAGCAGCAATGGGACGTAGTCGGGATGTTCGAAGTAGGCCTGCCGGATGATGCGGGATTCTCCGTGCGAGCTTCCGCGATCATGGCCCAATGGAAACTGTTCGAACCCCAGGACCTTGGCACCCCGTGCGGCCAGTTGTTGGCACGTCGCCGAGCCCATGCCGCCGACTCCGAGAACGATGACATCAAAGGCCGCGGTCATGCCTCGATGACCTCCTGCATCCATTGATCGAGTGCATCACGGATGTCATTCAAGCAGGTCGTAGCGCGTTCTCCGGCATAGGCGATCGAGGGATCGGTTGGCCTGTTGATGAAATAGTAGAACTTGATCTTCGGTTCTGTTCCGGATGGCCGCATGGCCAGTGTGATGCGGCATTCGTGCGCTGTTCCAGCGAAAATCAGCAGGTCGCCTGATGGGGACGGCAATTGTTCCACGACATTGTTGGAAGGAAGCGAACGGACCTCGTGCTGTCGGAAGTCGCGGACGGATTCCCAAACACAACTAGCTAGGACTGAAGGGGGCCGATTGCGGAGGACTGACATGATCCGCTGGATTTGAGCCTGTCCTGTCGGGCCAGGGCACATATTGGAGACAGTCTCTTCGAGAAAGTACCCGTGTCGGTTGTAGAGTTCGTCCAACCGATCGAGCAAGGTCTGCCCTCGCTGCTTTAATTCAGCGGCCAATTCCAAAACGTACAGGGCACCGATAGCAGCGTCTTTGTCGTGGCTGTAGTTCCCCGCCATGAAGCCAATGGATTCTTCGGCTGCGAAGACAAACTGATCTGCTTGGCGAACGTCGATCTCGCCCGCAATGTACTTGAAGCCGACCAGCACATCGCGAATAACCTGCACTCCGTAGAAATGGCCGATATCGGCAATCAAGGGTGTCGTGACAAGTGTTTCGATGATGTAGTGGTCGGGTGACAATGTGCCCGCTGCCGTTCGCTGCCGCAGGACATAGTCGGTCAACAACGAGCCGAGCTGATTGCCCGTCAGACAGATGAAGTCACCGGCTTGGCTACGCACCGCGACCGCCATTCGATCGGCATCGGGATCTGACGCCAGAATCAAGTCGACGTCGATTTGCCTGGCATACTCAATCGCCGGACCAAAGACCGCAGATCGTTCGGGGTTTGGCAGTTGGTCGGGAACATTGGGAAAGCTGCCGTCCTGAGCACGCTGCGGCTCGAAGATGGACACGCCATCGAAACTGGCCTCTTGAGCGACTCGATACACGGACGTCTCGCCCACGCCGTGCAGCGGAGTGTAGAGTGCGTTGATCTCGCGGCAGGGTGACAAGCTGAGATCGCAGACGGCCGCGATGTAGGCGGCATCGATGCTTTCGCCCGCGAGTGTAATTTGATCATCGGCAACGGCACGGTCGAAATCGACCAACGGGATTTCCGTAGCGTTGTCGACGCAAGCGATGATGCCTGCATCGTGCGGCGGCAAGACCTGACCGCCGGCTGACCAATACGCTTTGAAGCCATTGTCACTCGGGGGATTGTGGGATGCCGAAATCATCACTCCCGTATCGCACTGGAGGTGTCGAACTGCAAACGAGAGTTCCGGAGTCGACCGCGGCTGTGGGAAGAAATCGACGTGGAATCCGTTGGCAGCCAGCACGCAAGCTGTCAGTCGGGCAAATTCTTCGGAACGATGCCGCGTGTCGAAAGCAACAACCGCGCGAGGTGTCTTCCGCACTAGTGAAGAATCTCTGCGATGCTGCAACACATATCTCGCCAGGCCGTCCGCTGACTCGGCAATTGTCCGTTCGTTGATGGTGGCGGAGCCGATCGTGCTCATGGGGCCTCGGCGACCACCTGTTCCAAAAGGGATCCGTTCCCAAAAGAGTCGATTCAACTCTTTGAAGTCTTGAGCGCCGATGAGCTCGAACAGTTGGTTGAAATAGGGTTGATATTGCGGTTCCACCAGCCATCGTTCGATATTGGTAGCGGTTTCAGGGGTGAGCTGATCACGATCCACCGCAGCCTGCACTGCGGCCAAGGCGTCGCTGATCGTCTGATGCTTGTCGTTTGACACTGTTAACGTTCCATCCCATGATTCCGTTCTCGCCCCATGGCCTTGTGGCTGCGGATATTAGCACGCTGATCCCCTGTTCTTCGAGCATCGACCGATGCAATCCGAAGAATCGATGGTCTTATGAGAGGATTCTGATTCGATGCTGCATGCCGTGATTATGGCCGGTGGAAGTGGGACACGATTCTGGCCTGCCAGCAGACGGCAATTGCCGAAGCAGTTCTTGAGGTTCTCGGGTGAGCAGACGTTGATCCAAGATGCGGTCAGTCGATGCACTCCTGCGATTGCGGATCGCAATATCTGGCTTGTCACGAATGCAGCTCATTCGGCTGAAACGAAGCAACAGTTGCCGTCGATTCCTGGCGGACAGGTATTGCTTGAACCTTGCGGTCGTAACACCGCACCTTGCATCGGACTGGCCGCCATTCAGCTGTTGGCCGTAGATCCCGATGCGGTGATGCTGGTGATGCCGGCGGATCACGTCATCCAACCCGCTGCGATGTTTCAACATGCGGTCAACCAAGCTGTGGAGTTGGTGACGCGGAAGCCCGACACGCTGGTGTTATTTGGCGTCGAGCCGACTTATCCGGCAACAGGCTTTGGTTACATTCACCGAGGCGAACAGTTGGCTGATACGGTCTGGCCGATGTTTCAAGTGCAGAGTTTTAAAGAGAAGCCGAGCGAGTTGACGGCTGCTCGCTACAGCGCGTCCGGCGAATACTATTGGAACTGCGGGATCTTTGTCTGGCGTGCCGATCGCATTTTGAGATCGCTGCAAGAGCATGCGCCAGATGTCTACCAACATCTGGTGCCGTTGCAAGCGGCGATTGGGGCACCTGAATGGGAAGCGGTCCTTTCCCGAGAGTTCCCCAAGATGCCATCGATCTCGATCGACTATGCGGTGCTGGAGAAAGCAGCCGAAGTCTGCGTCCTGGAAGCTCCATTCGATTGGGACGACGTGGGAAGTTGGCATGCGCTCGCTCGCCTGAATGAACTCAATTGCGACGGCAACATGCTGGAAGGACATGTCTGTTCCGTCGATACGTCGAACAGCATCGTCAGGACATCAGAAGATCATCTCGTCGCCACCATCGGGGTCAAGGATTTAATCATCGTGCATACACCAAACGCGACACTGATCGCAGATCGACGTGATGAGAATGCGATCAAGCAACTGATCGCAGAACTGGAACGCCGCGGCTTGAGCGAGTTCCTCTGACGCTGCGTTCACTTGCCGAGCTGAATTCCTGCTACTTTTCAAGTTCTATTTGCTGATTGACAGGACGTGGATATGCGCGAGGAGACTCTGCCTGCCGGTCCGAAGCCGACTCGAGTGCGTCACGCGGTGGTACGCGTCACGACCTTGATGGCAGTCCTGCTGTACCTTGACCGATTCGCGGTGGGGATCGCAGCAACATTTATCAGCGAGGACCTGCGGATGTCGCAGGCCCAGATGAGCTGGTTTCTGAGCGCATTCTTCTGGTCGTACGCCCTCGCACAAGTTCCAGCCGGCTGGCTCAGCGATCGGTTCGGGGCACGCCGAATGCTGTCGCTCTACATCCTTGCGTGGTCAGTCTTCACCGGCTGGCTCGGGTTCGCTCATCAGGTTTGGGAAGTGCTCGTATTGCGTTTGCTGTGCGGCGTCTCGCAGGCCGGTGCCTATCCGACGGCAGGCGGATTGATTCGCGTCTGGTTTCCACTTACTCGACGCGGCGTTCCCAATTCGATCGTCGCCCTGGGTGGACGAGCTGGGGGTGTTTTGGCTCCACTCCTGACCGCGGTGCTGATTATCTATTTCAGCCGCGACGCTAATCCGATGCGATTCGGCCGTTCTGAAATTGTGAACGACCGTAGCTTTGTGATGGCGTTCCAAACGAAGGCAGATAGCCCGCGAGCACCGGTTGTCGAGCGACTGAAGTCGCGATTCTCCGACTCGGTGCAGGAATCTTTAGAGCAAGAAGTCGCCACACAAGTTGCTGCGAAGAATTCGCAGTCCGTGGTTTCAGTCAATTCGACTTCGCCATGGTTCGACGAGTTGATTGGCCAGCTGGCTAGCGAGTTAAAGACGCCAGACTTGTACCAGGGGCTTGATCT
>DASYEA010000554.1:0-4037 GCA_036499265.1 Schlesneria sp.
ACGCGATGAAATTTGCCTTTGGTCTGCAGCATCGAATTCGCGGCGAGACGGCAGAAGAGGTTATCCAGTCGTTCCAGAGCGCGATTCGGTTCGAAAAGATGCTATCGGAAGAAGGCCAACCGATCTTCGCCGTTCCGCCAGCCGAAAAAGACGGCAAATGGAAGACTTTTGCCGGTGCCTGGCTGGAAAACGTTCTGACCAGTGTTCGCGACAAGAAGGAAGCGAACCCGATTGTCACCGCATGGAATACGATTCTGTCCGACTACTCCAACAGCGAAGATCCAAAAAGTGAGAAGAAAGTTGGTCCGCCTGAATTCAACAAAGCCGTTGATGACTACTTGAAGCTCTTGAACAGCAACCCACCACCCGAAGTGAACCTGAGCGCGATTCGATTCGAAACGTTCTTCAATCACTTCAAGCCGTTCACTCAAGCCGACGTGTTGTATCTGTTTGCCTTCGTGCTTGGTGCCTGCGGTTGGCTCGGCTGGAGCCGTGGCTTTAACAAGATGGCCTTTTGGCTATTGGTGGTGACCCTTTGTGTTCACACGTTTGCCATCGTCTCGCGAATCTATATCTCGGGCCGACCTCCCGTCACGAATCTGTACTCGAGTGCGGTATTCATTGGCTGGGGCTGCGTTGTCCTGGGACTCATCATGGAAGTCGTCTTCCGTTTGGGGATCGGCAATCTGATCGCTTCGGTGGCGGGCTATGCAACGCTGCTCATTGCTGACGGGCTGTCCCTGGGTGGCGACACGTTCACCGTGTTGACCGCCGTTCTAGACACACAGTTCTGGCTGGCGACTCACGTGACAACGATCACGCTGGGGTATGCGACAACCTACTTGGCGGGATTGCTGGGAGTGATCTATGTGCTACGCGGCGCGTTAACGCCATCGCTGACCCCTACCATCGCCAAAGACATCAGCCGCATGATCTACGGCACCCTGTGCTTCTCGATCTTCTTCAGCTTCGTCGGAACTGTCCTCGGTGGCCTGTGGGCAGATGATTCCTGGGGCCGCTTCTGGGGCTGGGATCCGAAAGAAAACGGCGCCTTGATCATCGTGCTGTGGAATGCACTTGTCCTGCATGCCCGCTGGGGCGGCTTGGTGAAGGACCGAGGCATGGCTGTCTTGGCCATCGCCGGCAACATCTTCGTCAGCTGGTCATGGTGGGGCGTCAACGAATTGGGAGCTGGTTTGCACTCTTACGGCTTCACGGCCGGGACGGTGCTCAGGTTGGGTGCGTTCGTTGCCAGTCAATTGGTCTTGATCGGGATCGGCATGATCCCGAAACGCTTCTGGTTCAGCTCGCGACGAAACGCCGCTGTCTGACGGTGGCTCGTTGGGCCGGCTATTTGGGCTTCTTCGGAGGAGTGATCGGCTTCACGTCGATCACTCCTTTTTTAGGAGCCGTTGTGGCGGGCGTGGCTGGAGGATTCGCTTTTAGGTGCTCTAGCGTCTTCTTCAGGATCTTGCCAGTTTCGTTGTTCGGCTCAGCTTCGTTGACTGTCTCCGAAGTTTTGGTCGCCTGCTCGATGTCGCCTAATTGCAGTAACTCGATCCCTCGTTGCGCCATCGCGGTGATGTTGTCCGAGAAATCGCTTTGAGCGATGTTGAATAGAATCATTCCTGCGAGCGGGTTGGTTAGCCCGCGAGTCGTTTCCAGTTGCCCGGCCATGACCGGCAGGAATGTGGCTCCGGGCTGCTCGGTGGCGGCGGGCAGCTTGCATTCCAGCGTCTTGCCCTCGCCACCCGTGAAGATCAGCCGAGCATCGTCAGGCATATCGCCGCGCAGCAAGTAGATTGTTTCGCGATCCATCCGCAGGGGCACTGCTTCGTCTGGCAATAGTGCCATCGATTCTGGAGACGTTCGAAGTTCTTTGGAAAAGTAGATCGGGGCTGCAATGCCGGTTGCCAGTGACTTTCCCTGTTCGGTCGCTCGTTCTTCGGCACTGCGATTGATACGTTTGATGTCATCGGCCAATTTGGCCGACTTGGTTTTCGCAGATTTTGCGGCTTTGTCGTCGGCGATCATTCGCTGCGAATCGACCGCAACCAATCCCCCCGTCTGCTGAGCGAGCACACCGAGTAGATGCATATTCTTCTGTGGGCCGACCCCAAAGCTATGCACCGGGATCTGTCGCTTCCGCAACTCTAAGGTCAGCGCACGCAATTCGGGAAGCTCGATCAAATCGGCAGTGCTCATTCCATCGCCGATGTAGACGATGTCCGCCGGCTGATCGGTGGTGACTTCCATGGTTGTCCGCAGCACCCCTTCCATGTTGGTTGCCCCCAATGGGACGCGGAACTTCAATGTTTCAATGCTGTCCGTCACGGCAGAGCTGTGAGCTTCATTCAGGCCCTTGTCGAGTGGTTCGGCCCGCAGGTCGACCGCGAATAGCCGTACGCGATCCCCGTCAGGAAGTGATTTCAACAGTGATGCCAGAACGGCCAATGCCTGTTGGCGGTGTTCGCCCACCTGGCTGGCCGAAGTATCAATCAAGATGAAGTGATCACGGCGATCTGCTTTGGGCAGGTTCGTCGCCTTGAGAATTACGGCGCAGGAAACTTGTCCGTTGGTCGACGTGTGCTTCAGAACCTTGGCGGAAATCGCGGCCTCGTCAGCATAGGATGCCTGACAGATGGCGGCACAGATCAGGCTAAGCAGGAAGCGATGAGGCTTCATTTCAGTTTCCCATGATTTCAGACGAACGTCGGACACTTCTGACAGGTATCTGTACGGACACAATCGGCACCTTGGAGAATTCTGTCAAGGTGGCTTCCATTTCAACGCGTCCGCATCGAAAGCCGGCAATCGGATGGCCCTTGTGACACGAGCGAATGTCTCGCGTCTGTTCGTCGGTACGGCCGTGGCCCTAGTGCTGTACGGCGCGCTGTTGGCACTGATGATCTATCGTCACTTCCGGCACGAAAGCGAAGTGTCCCGTGCCATTTCGGTCGCAGGTGGCTGGTACCGTTTAACTTACTCCGGTCCATGCTGGGTCCCCGATTGGGTGAGACAGAAATACCCGTTTCTTTCTCGACTCTCGCAGATCACCGTGACCGGAGACGCGCACATCGTCTCTGAATTCGGATCGCTGCCGCACCTCGAGTGGCTGGTGCTCAAAGGAACCAACATTTCTGATGCCGATCTAGCGTCGCTTCACAAGCTTCGCCACCTGACGATTCTAGACTTGCGTCAAACGCAAATCACGGATGTCAGTTTGATTCAGTTGCGTGGCCTGACGAAATTGCAGGAACTTCGTCTGAACGGGACCGGCGTCCGTGGATTGGGATTCAAACACCTCGCAGGACTTCAGCGGCTGACCAAGCTGAATCTGGCGGAGACGCCTGTTGACGACGTGGGACTATCCCAGCTTCCCAGCCTTAAGAGGCTGGAAGTGCTGAATCTCAGTTGCACGAAAATCTCTAGCAACGAACTTGTCTATCTCGGTCAACTACCAAACCTCAAGCGACTGGATCTCGACTATACCGATATTTCAGGTGTGGGACTCGAGCAACTGCAACAGCTCACGCAGTTAACCAATTTGAGTCTGATGAAGACGAACATCACTGACGACTCGATGTATTCGTTGAGTGACCTTCCTTCGTTGGAAAGTCTATTTCTCGATGGTACGCAAGTCACAGGACATGGGCTGTCCTACTTAGGCGGTATGCAGAACCTGAAGCGACTGGACTTGCGAGGCACTCGGATCACGGATGACAGCCTGGCATTACTCAGCGTGTTTCCGAGCCTGAACCACATGGATCTTAGCGAGACTGCGGTCACGGACCAGGGGCTACTATACTTGCGGGCACTTAGTCTGACGAAGGTGCTGCTACAGGAAACCGTGACAACCCCTGAAGGACGTACCAGATTGAGATGTCGAACGCTGCCATCTCCGTAGAAGGTGCGACCACTGCTACAGCAGGTGATGGCTCTTGATCCGCATATATTCGTTAATCAGCGGAGCTGTCAGTTTTTCGGGGAAGCAGTCGAGTGTCAGCACACCAGCATGTCGCAGATCCGTTAGGACC
>DASYEA010000555.1:0-2831 GCA_036499265.1 Schlesneria sp.
GCCATAAATCGATTCTTCTTCACCGCGAGTCAGTTGCTCTTCACTTACTTCTTGTCACCAGCCGCGTCTGCGCTGCTTAGTTCCAATTGCCCAGCCTGAGTCTGCGCCGCCTTAATCTCAATCTTCAGCGGGCTCGTGCCGCGGTCCTGATAGATCGCAGGAACAACGTTGATCATACCACCCATCGCGTCACCCGCCGCCGCGGGATCTTCCGCCTTCGCATACTTGCTCACCAAGACCACATAGGTTCCCGCTTGAATGGGATTATTCGAGCCCGCCGCCTCGTTGATCGTAAACTGCCCTTGGTCGTCGGTCATCCCCGAATGCATCCCTTGAGCCGCATCGCCCTGTGAAAGCAACTGAATCTGAGCACCTGCCAGCGGTTTGCCGTCAAGCAGCACTTTGCCGGTGATTCCCGTTCGAGTCCCCGCCGGACCGCAACCGAGGAAGCTCGACACTAACAGCATTCCCGCCATCAGACACGAAGTTGATTTCACTGGTCAATCCCTGAAGTCATTTGCCTGAACCAAGCCCGGAGATATTCGGCTCTAAGATCCTGCCCCTTCGAGCTTGTCTCGATGGATACGGGCCTCTCCACTACGCCAACAGCCGCTTCGACATGGCCACACAACGAAAGGTGAGACCGCCCGGCGAGCAGAAACTCGCATAGCCGAACCCATGTTTCAACGCGACACGCACTAGAACTCGCTGACGGCATTGCCATCACGCGGATCGCACACCCGAGCCCAGACGTTGGCATCGATCGAGCCGCCAACCGCTCGCACCGCGCCGTCACCCATGCACACATTCATCACGCCAGAATGAGACGATTGGCCACCCGAGGTCGAATCATTGGCCGCTTGAACCTGAGGTGTCACCTGAAACTTCGGGCACGGAGCGTATCCCGCGTTCGTCACATTCCCCGAGCCGGGAGCACGACACATCTGGGGACTCCAGCGATTCTCGGAATTCGCCCACAGGCACGACAAGGGAGTTCCTCCATACCATCCGTATCGTTCTCCGAAGAGCACCGTATTCGAAGACCCGTCGGTTAATAGAGCCATCGTCGTGGCTCCTTCCTGGCTTCCCTTGTTTGGGTCACCAAACACCAGAAAGTTCGCCCCATAATTGCTGATCGCATGAGTTGCGTCGGGTCCCGCCGGATTACCGTAACCGGAAGACGCCCCCGGTGTTCGATCTGAGGGACATCGATAAGCGACCAGCACATAGTTAAAGATAGGTCTTCCGTTCAGCGAATTATCCATCCCGCCACCAGCGCCGACGGCCCCCGTATAAAGACTCATCTGGTCAAGAAACGGCAACAAGTGAAAGAAACAGGATCCAGCGAGATTGTAAAAGGGTCCGGTCTGAGTAACCCGGCCATTCCAGGTATTGTTACTGGCGCCGGCAGGCGGAAAAAACCGGTTCGTGTCATGGCAATTATGAACCGCCAACCCCAACTGCTTCAGATTGTTGACACACTGCATCCGGCGAGCCGACTCGCGAGCCTGTTGCACGGCCGGCAAGAGCAACGCTATCAGAACAGCGATGATGGCAATCACGACCAGCAATTCAATCAGCGTAAAGCCGGCCCGATTCGGCTTCGCATGATTGGCAAATGCACGTCTGTGGATCATAGAAGTGGCCCCTTGCAGAATCCCAGGATCAAAAGCAACGCACATTGCGCGATCGCCAAAGCATCGGAACGCAATTATGGATTTCAACGACAGATTGTCAAACCATCATTTGCCACGTGGCAATATAATGACCCTCTAACTAGCCCCTCGTCAGAAGATTGAGCAAAGTCGATGTGCAACTAAATAAGTTCACAACCCAATCGGAGTGCCTATCTTCTGGAGAGCGCGGCTCCTGCCAAGCCGCTTAGTCTCGTTGCAGTCGCCCGCCAAAACAGGCCACTCCGTTGTTCTGGAGGATCTATATAGCTTCAAACGACCCCAAGGTTTGCCATCCCCTCTCTTTGACTCAATGCCTTTGTCAGAGATCAATTCTTAAGCCAACCTGAATCAACCTGAATCCAAATGAGTTCTCACAGAGTCATCGCGGGATGGATCTGGTCGAAGCCTCATCACCCGTCGATCTCCTCCGTTCTTTCGATTCACGATTCGCTTCCGGATAACACTCAAATATGGGAACCGGCAGCAGCAGATGTCGAGTCGAAATACTCATCAAGCCGACTGAAAGGCGGGGTAACAGCAAAATACAACGAATAGCTGGATCAACCCAATGAACAGCCACGCCGAATGGAGTTTCGGCACCGCGTACAAGCCAATCCCGACGACAACGCAATTCGCGATCGCCACGATCATCGCCATGTGGTCCAGTGCAACTAAGACAATTCCGAATGAATCGTCTGTAAGACCGATCGCGCGGGCAGGACAAAGTAGAATAACCGCCCATGACAGCAGGCAAAAGATCGTCGAAGTGATCGAGCACACTCTCACAATCTCGCGCCAACAAGCGGAAGCAATCATCATCAGAATGGCCTGGTAATCAAGTCCTCAACAGCCAACGAGAACATAGCAAGTCATCCGGCATCGATACTTATCTAGGCCGGGCATCGCGACTTCTAATATTATTGTGCCAAATGAAATCAGTCGCGCCATCCCGCCGGGACAAATCGACGACCGGTGGCCTGTTGACAAATCGTTCACGGCGTCGACCGAAGGAGCATCACAGATTCAGCCAGGCCAGTGTCACCTGTGGCTGCGATAGGCCACCCTTTGGAGTTCCTGAAATGATCTCGAGATCATAGAACTGATTTTCAAGTGCGAAGAACCGAATCCGACTAGCCAGCCAACTGCTTCTTCAAA
>DASYEA010000556.1:0-5433 GCA_036499265.1 Schlesneria sp.
CTCAGAGTCCCGCGTTCATTCGAGACGCGGCGATTCGGATTGCCGCTGTCGATCCCGAAGTGTCTTCCCGTGAATTCGCCAAGAACTATCTCACGCGAATTGAAAGCTTCGTCACAACGGATTGTTTGCGGGCTCTACGCGGTGAAGCCGTATCGCGGATCCCACAGATGAAACGAACATTCATCCCAGCGCACAAGAAAGGAGCGGCGCTGTCTTACGAGCAGATTCATATTCTCGCGCCGCACTGCCTGGCGTTTTATCATTCTCCCGAGGTGCAAAAATGGATTTCACGGGTTGTAGGCCAAAAGGTCTATCCAACTCCTGATCACGACCAAAGCTCGGAATCGATCCTGTGCTATCACGAACCGGGCGATCACATCAACTGGCACTACGACCACAACTTCTACCGCGGCCGTCATTTCACCGTGCTGCTGTCGCTGGTGAACGAGGGGCCGGGCGGTCTGTCGCAAGGAACACTGCAAAGATCATTGTCCGACAAAACATCTCAAGACATCGAAACTGGACCCAATACGCTGGTGGTTTTCGAGGGAGCGAGAATCCGACATCGAGCCACCGCCGTCGGAGAAGACGAACGCCGAGTCATGCTCAGCATGACATACTGCACCGACCCACGTATTGGCCGATTTAATGATTTTGTGCGTCGCTGCAAAGATACGGCTTTCTTTGGCCTGCGGGCGCTCTGGGATTGATATTTTTCTACGTAGAGGACGCGACTTTGGCAAAGGTCGACATGTCTCGCAGGCCCGCAGTGAATTCGAGCACGACCAACCTGACGACGACCTAGGCGAGATGTCTCTCTTTCTGAAATGATCGATGGGGGAGGAGTATGCGGTACAATCCAAACAGACACCTCTACTCTGTATGGCTACGACAGGCGCGATCGGAGGCCTCGGGATTTTCGTCGGTCGAGATGCTTCATGCCATCATGTTGACCATGCTCGCCATGGTCGCTCCGATCGTCTGCCTTCCGTCGGGATTATCACCAAATCGACGTCATTTCGCCTCGGAAAGTGGTTCGCCAGGAACGATCATTTTCTCGGCTTCGCGACGCAGGATGTGATACATCCAGGCTTCGCGATTGTTGGCTTTGGCCGGGTCCCAATCGAACCGAGCAATAGCGGCTTCTAGAGCCTTTCGAGCGACTTCTGACTCACCTTTCCGATGATGAATCATGCCGAAGAGCAGGATTGGTGCCGGGCCGAGGACTTTCAGGGTTTCGGTGTCCAGCAGAGCCCGGGCATTGTCCAGGCGGCCCGCTCGATATTCGGCCAGGCTTTTGGCAAAGCGGTAGTAGGGCATGACACCGCGATACTTCACTGGATCCGCGGCTAGTGCGCGATCGATCAGAGTTGAAGCTGGACGCAATTCGTCTTCCGAGAGTGGCATAAAAAGGCAGGCTCGCCCGGCTCTCTCTGCCATCGGAGGATCCGTGGCACCGCCAAATCGACTCAGTAGCAATCCGCGGGCACGCCGGTATTCGTCGACGTGTCCCAGATACAAGCACAGTTCTGCGTACCCGTCCCAAGTGCTGTGATCGGGCGGCTCAAGGGCAATGGATTGCTGCCAGGCAGTGCGTGCTTCTTCCATCTTATTGATTTGCAGGAGGCCGTCTCTCAACGCACGATGAGCTTCCCAAAGCTGAGGATTGAGAACGAGGGCACGCCGGCTCTCGATGTTTGCCTCCTCACCTCGATTCAGAGACACCAAGCAGCGACCGATCAACGCCACCGAGACGGCGTAACGTGGCGCGTCATTGGGGATGAGTCGAAGTTCTCGAATCGCCTCTTCATTTCGTTCCAACCGGCGCAAAGCGAGGGCATAGTTAAATCGATAATCGTATGACTTTGGTTCCAATCGTGTCGCAATCTCAAACTGTTGCAGCGCATCTTCCATGCGACCCACCTCAGTCAATGCCGCTCCCAGATTGCTGTGCGGCGCCGCGACGGCTGGTCGAATGGCAATCGCGGCCTGATAAAACCGCATCCCTTCCCACGGATTTCCCTGCTTATGAACCGCCATGGCCAGCATCAAATTCACGTGGAAGTCGCTTGGATACGCTTGTTGCAATCGCTTGTACGACGGGACCGGATCTCCCCCCAGGCCTTTCAAACGTTCTCCCATATAAATCAGAAGTTGGACCGACTGATCCGTGATCGAGACATCTTGCAGGTACTTGGTCAAAACTTCTCGATTCGTCCACAACTCAGGATCGAACATCCGCGAGGAGATCGCATCGCCATCGACCTGGCGAGCCACCTCAAACAACTCGTCGCGGCGTCTTTGGTCGTGAGTGCAACAAGCCCAATCATCCAAGGCAACCACGACTGCCGGGGCAATATTAGTTGCCCGAATCTTCGCAGCGACGATGTTCGGAAGCTGCCGCATGTCGAAGAAGGCAGACTCGCCGAACGCAGCTTCATACTCACCAATGGCGCGAACGAACTTGTCTCCTTCGATCTCGGGGTTCAGGCGATTGAGACGAATGGATTCCAACCGATCGACAAATTTCAATTCGCGTTCATACTGCTGGAGGGCGTCGCGAAGAACGGTGGCCTGCCTGTCGCCTAGTCGAGCATTTGCTCGCTCCAATGCCATCCTGGCCTCCGCCCACGACGATCGTCTCTCGGCCCGAACCACGTCCTGGAAGTCCTCTTGTACGGCGCGCGTGATGACTGCTTGATCCAACATCAACCACCAACCCGCATACAGCAAGAAGATCACTAACAAGACGCTGCTGATCATTGCGGCTGTCAGCGCGCGATGGCGATTCGCCCATTTTCCCACGCGCTCCAGTCTTGAGACACGGCGAGCCAGCACTGGTTCGTTGCGTAGGAAACGCTGCAAATCGTCTGCGAGGGCGGTAGCCGTGGCATATCGGCGCAGCGGCTCTTTCTGCAGGCACTTCAGGCAGATCGTTTCCAGATCGCGAGGTACCTTTGCGTTAAGCCGCGACGGCGAGACGGGTTCGTCAGCGATCACCTGACGTTGCGTTTCAATCGCCGTTTCCGCCCGGAACGGTGGCCGACCCGTAAGTAATTCGTAAAGGATTGCTCCCAGAGCGTAGAGATCCGCAGACGGCCCGATCAGACTGGTCTGGCCGGCCGCTTGCTCCGGGGCCATGTAGCTAGGTGTTCCGATCCTGGCACCACTCAACGTCAGGTCGGCGTCGCTCTCGAAACGTCGGGCCAGTCCAAAATCGCTGATTTTCGGCGTACCGTTCGCCGCAAGCAGGACATTCGCTGGCTTCAGGTCGCGGTGAATGATCCCTCCGTCATGAGCGACTTGCACAGCACGGGCTAGAGTCGCCACGAACTCCGCCGAGGGGCGGGCAGGTTGGGGCATCCCCGCTAGTGCTTCAGCCAGGCTCTGCCCGTCCACGAACTCCATCGTGAAATAGGGGCGACCGTCCAATTCTCCGACGTCATGGATCTGCACAATGTTCGGGTGATTTAATCCGGCGACCGCTTCGGCTTCACGCTGAAACCGGGCGAGTTCGTGGAGATCAGCGTACGCGCCTGAAAGCAGCATTTTCAGGGCGATGGTCCGGTTGAGTTTCAGATGTCGCGCCCGATAGACCACCCCCATGCCGCCTCGACCCAGCACGGACTGAACATCGTATCCGTCGATCTTTGGTAATCGACTCGCTTCAGATCCTCCAACTGGATCAGTGTCGGCATTTCGCGTCGACGTCGGGAAGAACAAGCCCACTTGATGCTCGACGCATTGCAGATGATTCCACCGTTTCCGCAGTTCCGGCAGCAGTTCCGGGCAGTCGGCGCACGCCTGTTCGGGAGTGCACTGCACTTCCATGATTTCTTCGAGCAATTCTTGAATGCGATCTTCGGAAGTCATATCAGCGACTCATGGCGGTCTGGCAAACGACTGGCAAGATAATACCGATCCGAAGAGACTTCCTGGATACAGCTCTTCAGGGAATCCAGCAGATGGTCGAAGATCGGACAACGACTTCGACAGCGGAATCAAGCTGCGGTTGAAACGTCGTTTAATCGTCTTGGATGCAACGCTGGTGATTTCTGCGGCTTCGACATGCGTCATCCCCTGAATGCGAATCAGGCTGAACACCTCGCGCTCGTCCTCAGCTAGATGGTCGATTGCATCCAACATTGGCAGGCCATCCATGCTGATTCCAGAACCGCTGCTTCACGGAGCCGAAATGAGACCATCAACAAATTCGGCAGCGTACGCATTCTCATCCAACCGCTGAGCGAGGTAATTTAGTTACCAGTAATTGTGTTGATTGGCCGTGGCGAAGAATTGACGAACACATTGAAGTTGGTCTTCCGCAATGCCTTTAGCGATCGTTCGACTACCGCGCTGTGCAGTTCCTCTGACCGCAAAATGGGGTGGTGGTTGAATCGATCGAAGGTAACTTCGGTAAAGCAGCGATGCACAAAGCGTTGAGATACGGTTGTCTGCGAGTTGAGAGGCGGGTCTCCCAACTGCCAATACAGCTTTGAGCTGCTACCCTGACTCGGCTTGGTCCATTCGCCAACGGGTGCAACGTTTCACCAGCTTTCAACCCCTGCGTATTTCTCTCCGGGCTTTTGACTGGTCAGACCATCGGCGGCCTAGCGATCAGGAGAATGGAGCACCAAGACACGTTCACTGAGTGAATTCGAGTGATTCCCGTGTCGGGCTATGGCCCACGAGTGGACGCGGGAGTCTCACCGTTCCGATCTGAGTTTACGCTTTAGAACCAGTCCTGAAAACTGGCTGTTAGTGGACAGAT
This sequence comes from Schlesneria sp., assembly GCA_036499265.1. Classification (GTDB taxonomy): domain Bacteria; phylum Planctomycetota; class Planctomycetia; order Planctomycetales; family Planctomycetaceae; genus Schlesneria. The sequence goes on from DASYEA010000556.1 coordinate 4,772, forward strand.
TGGCACGTTGATCGCGTAGAGGAGTCATCTGAAAGGAGGCTCCTCATGGCCAGGCGATCCCGCAACGAACCATGACAGCTCACTGAATCGGGATCCAGGAAGGAACTCCCGGCGCAACTCAGCGACGAACAATGGTTTTTGATCGAAGAACTCTTTCCGGCACCACGACCCAGACCACTGGGCGGGCGACCTCCACACGTCAATCGTGACTACCCGGAAGGAATTCTGTTTGTACTTTTGACTGGTTGCCGCTGGAAAGATTTACCAGGCTCGCTTCCGTCCAAGAGCGTCTGCCACCAGCGGTTCAAATTGTGGACTGAGACCGGCGTCTTCCAGCGGGCCTGGCAACGGATGGTGGAACTCAAAGATGATTTGCGACAGCTCGACCTCGACACTCTCTTGGCGGATGCCACGTTCATCCCCGGGAAAAAAGGGGCAAATCCGTCGGTCCCACCAAGGCTGGCCAGGGATCCAAGATTGAGTTGTTGACCGATCGAGAAGGTGTCCCGCTGCATGCCACCCGCCACAGCGCCTCGCCTCACGCGGTGACTCTGATTGAACAATTGATCACGACAACTCCTCTGGACCTGCCGCGACGAACATGCCTGATCTACGACAAAGCGGCAGACAGCAACCCTCTGCGGCGGCGACTCAAACGACTG
>DASYEA010000557.1:0-1718 GCA_036499265.1 Schlesneria sp.
TGCGGACCTTGGGGTCCCTGCGGACCTTGGGGTCCCTGCGGACCTTGAAGACCAACCGCAATTGGGTCGAGTGGAACCCAACCCTTCTTGCAGGCTATCGCAGCGGACAGGTTTCCGCCGGAGTCTACGCACAAGATCAAAGCCTCCGCGGCCGGAATTTCCGCAGCTCCAAGCGCGACGATGGCCAACAGCCTCATGAGGTGTTTCAGGAGATTCGGCTTTTGGCGTTTCAGCTTCGTTGCATATCGAATGGTCGACATTTGTTTTCCTTCCCTTCTTGATTGACGTGTTCCACCGCGAGGCGGATGCACCGAAGGTGCGCCGCCAATGTCGTCCGACGGAGCATTCAGGTCTTTGGGTTTGGTCTTAATTGTTCTGAATCGGCGACTCAGTTTACGTTATGGTAGAGGCATCGGGAGTAGGCTCCATGTCCGATTCCAGCGCCCATACAAATCTCAAGTTCGCCCACTTCGAAGTAGACCCGGCGGCACGCCAGTTGATCGTCGACGGGCGATCTGCCAAGTTGGGAGGCCGTGCTTTCGACGTGTTGATGGCGCTGGTCGAGCATCGCGAACGCGTGGTCAGCAAAAATGAGCTATTGGATCTGGTTTGGCCCAGTTTGGTCGTTGAAGAAAACAATCTTCACGTACACATCGCGGCGCTGCGCAAGCTTCTTGGGCCAGCGGTGATTGCGACGATTGCTGGACGCGGTTACAGATTTCTGATGACGCCGATGAATACGGCGATGCCATCAACGCGGACATTCGGAATGCGCGCTGGACGGGTCCGTCCGACCGCTCGAGCACGGGCGAACGCCGTGGCTGACTCATCCCGGATTCGTCCGCAACACAATTTGCCGCAGCAGCTGACATCGTTTGTCGGGCGCAATCGAGAGTCGGCGGAGCTCAAGGGGTTGATGGCGAATACGCGGTTGCTGACTCTGATCGGGGCAGGCGGCCTGGGAAAAACCCGCTTGGCCCTGCAGTTGGCCGCCGAACTGATGGACGACTTTTCGGGAGGGGTCTGGTTCGTTGATCTGGCACCGCTGACCGATGCTTTGCAATTACCGCAGGCGGTCGCGTCGGTGCTCGATGTGAGCGAGCACCGAGGTCGCCCGTTACTCGAGGCACTGATTGCGCGCCTGCAGGACCGCCAGCTACTGCTTATCCTCGACAATTGTGAACACATCATCGAGGCGTGCGCGTCGTTCACCCATCGGCTGTTGCAAGCGGGGCCATACGGAAAGGTGTTGGCAACCAGCCGTGAGGCGTTACGTCTCACCGGCGAAACGACCTATTCGGTACCGCCGCTCGTAGGACCGCGGCAACAGGACATTCCAACGTTGCCCACTTTGATGCAATACCCCGCGGTTCAACTGTTCTGTGACCGTGCCATGGCTGCACAGCCTCAATTCAGATTACGGCATGGTAACGCCGTCGACGTTGCGACGATCTGTGGGTCGCTCGACGGCATCCCGTTGGCAATCGAACTCGCAGCGGCGCGGGTACGCACTCTCCCGATCGAGAAAATCACCGAGCGCATGAATGACGTGTTCCGTTTGCTGGCCGGGGGGGACCGGACCGCGCTTCCCCGCCATCAAACCATGCGCGCGCTGGTCGACTGGAGCTTCGAACTGCTGACCGCACGCGAGCAATCGATGCTGCGTCGTCTTTCGGTATTTGCGGGTGGCTGGACATTGGAAGCCGCTGAAGCAGTCA
>DASYEA010000558.1:0-1708 GCA_036499265.1 Schlesneria sp.
ATCAAGCCGGAGACCGACACGAGCAAAAAGCAAATGAGCGCGTTGCGAGCGTTTGTCATGGGGTGTTCCAATTCCTGCGTTAATCAGACAAGACCTGTCTTTTGACGTTCAACGCGCCATTTTGACGTTCATCGAGCCATCATGATAGCAGTGTTTCCCTGTTCTGTATCGCCGAGTTTTTCTTCGCCGCTGATTCGGTGACGGTGACCTTCGACGCCCCTGTTAATGCTTTTGGCCTGTATTTCAATCGACGGCAGCTACAACGTGCCTGCGATCATCACTGCAAAAGCGCCAGTTCCAGAACCCTCGACCCTGCTTTTAACAGGCATGGCTGGTGTGTTTGGCTTCGGCCAAGCCTGGCGTCGCCGCAAGCTCGCTGCGTCTGACAACTAAGACGGAAGACCCGTAGGATGGCCGCCCTCGGCCGTCGAGTTGCGGCTCCGCAGGAAGGACGATATCACGTCTCACCCCATCGCAATCACTTTCTTCGTGAGCGCGCCGTCTTCTGCCAAATGATCGGACCGATGAACAGCGGGTAGGTAGCAGGGCATCGAGTTAACGACGCTGCTGGTCGACGCGGACTGTGATGAATCGATTGGTTTCGACGGACTCCATTATTTGTCTCTTTCCATTCGGCCAGGCAATTTCCAACCGGACGGGGCCAGCGTGCTCGCCCAGCCCGAAATGTAACGTCAGATCGTTCTGATTCCCCTCGCCCGTTCCAGCCTCGACCTGGCGTGTGATGGTTTTGCTCGGCAGTTTGACCCGCACCTGGGCTCCGATCGCCGAGACATTGACGTCACCCGATTTGCCTTCGAGATGCACTTCCAGCCAATGGCCTCGGCTAGCGACATTTTCGAACAGCTCACCGGCAGTGACGAGGTCGAGATCCCCGTCATGATCAAAGTCAGCCCAGGCAGCTTGATTGGTCGGCGGCAACGAGTCGAGTTTTTCTGCGGCGGTCACATCAGCGAACTGGAAGTCGCTAAGATTCCGGAATAACACCGCATGATTGGGCCTTCCAAACGACGCTACTGCATAGACGGTCGTGAAGAAAAGATCCAGTTGTCCGTCGTTATCAAAGTCGCCGGCAGTCGGACTGGCATAGGACTCCTGATAGAAAATGCCGCAAGGACCTCGGTCTTCGAACACATACTCTTTCGCTGGACCTGTATTTCGCAGGAACCGTGATTTCGGCTGATCGCCGCGGTCATCCACGTGTGCAAAGTTTCCCGCAAACAAGTCAAACCGGCCATCGTTGTCGAAATCACCCCACGCGGCCCCGATGGAGTGCCCACCTTCGAAACCCGGTGAAGTCGCCACCGCATTCAGCCGTTCCGCGGCATCCTTCAATTGCCCTTTGCCGTCGTTGAGTAAGAGCAAATTCGGCTGCAAACGGTAGTTTGATACGTACACATCCAGATCACCATCCTGATCGAAATCGCATGTGGTCACGCCACGAGTGCGAAACCGATTGTCCTGATGCACCAGCTTCAGCGACTTTCCCTTTTCGTTCATCAGGATCAGACTGGGATAAGTAATGCCAGCATCCCAGTCTTCAAAGCCACCGACATAAAGATCGACAAATCCATCTCCATTCAGGTCACCCCAGCTGGCGCCTCGCGATACGCATTTGGGCAAGGCGGGCATCTCAATCGGCTGAAATTCTTTCCCATCCTGGTTTCGGTAGACAACGAGATTGGACCAC
>DASYEA010000559.1:0-2006 GCA_036499265.1 Schlesneria sp.
GCAGCGTCCCCAAGAGGGATCGCAGCACACTTTTACTGATGACGCCGGCGAACGTGGTGTCGCTCGATCCGTCGTTTAGTTCCTTGGCAGCGGTCTGTGAAAGTCTCAGCAAGCCCAGCAAAGCGCGAGACGACTCGGACGAATGCATGCGCGGAATTCGAATCTCACCGCTCGATCGCGGAGGACTGGTGCGCCAAGCGGCCGCCTGGATCGCCTCATTCGTCGGAATATCCGCTACAACGCTCATAATTGCATGTCTCATCGTCATCGGACAGCGTCTCAGAGGAAATGGGAAGGCTTCCTCTGACGATCGTTCGCAAAACGAAATGAACTTACGTCACAGTGGCAGTCCGTCAAATCTCTGCGGTCGGCCGCATCAATAGATATCGATTATTCCGCGCCTGCGGCGAGAAAGTAGGAGGGTGAGAGCAGTGAGTAGAGAGGAAAGGCATGTCTTTCGTAGCTGCGTTCGCCAGAACGCGGGCCGGTCTGAGGATGGGCCCACGTTCTGGAGAACGTAGCTACAACACCTTCTTGAGGCCGATTTCATCGCTAAAGTTGACCCATCCCGCCGCGTCGACCAGAATGTTGTTCTTTTGCGGGGTCAGAACGCAGATTGACCCGACAACTGCCGATAGATTGCGCTGCCCGTTTCGATACGAAGAGGGTTCCGACTGATCGTCGGTCGAAACTGTGACTGAAATAGCTCAAACCGGCCGCACACGGCCGATCAACTTGATTCTCAGCCGAACTGGTTGCCGGAAGGATGGACGATGAGTGGCTCGTTGAGTCTGGCCTTGCTCGAGGTGAACAATCTCGCGCCCTCCTTCATTGTCGCCGACGCCTGCTCGAAGATGGCCAACATCCGGATTATGGGCATTGAAAGCACCGACGGTGCCGCTCAGTGCATTAAGCTGGTCGGTTCGGTCGCCGACGTGCGAGCCGCCGCCGAACACGGCATGGAACTGGCCCAGCGGATGGGCAGTTCGGCCATCTACTCGGTCATGGCCGCCCCGCTGGACGCGACCGTCAAAGCGGCCAATTCAAAACCTGTCCTGAGTCCTCTGCTCGGTGTTTACGATTCGCGAATTCCCAAAGAGAATGCCAAGATTATGACCAATGCCCTCGGACTGCTGGAAACCCAAGGACTCGTCGCCGCTCTGCACGCCACCGATGACATGCTGAAGTCGTCGAACGTGACGCTGGCCGGCAAGGAAAAGATCGGTGCCGCCTACGTGACGATCATGATCCGTGGCGACGTCGCCGCTGTTCAGACCGCGATCGAAGTCGGTCGTCAAACCGTCGAACGCCTCGGCGGCAAGCTGATCCTCGCCGATGTCATCGCCCGACCTCACGCCGACTTGGCCGCCTTGCTGCCAAGCTGATTGCGGCTGCGCAGATTCTTTTGGCTGTGCCACTGGTTCGGAGTCCACGGAGAACCAGTGTCTTCGCGCGAAGATCGGACTTCGCGCGCGTTGACGCTTGTGTCGTAGTTGCGTCGGGCAACATCTCTTTGGGTGCCCGACGGTTCCCCGAAGCCTTGAGAATTTCTTTTGGCTCGATCCTACCACCTCACAAACTTTCCAGTTGGCCCCCTGTCGCAACGGAATGGCTGTCCACAATCATGCGGATGATGCTCGGCATGTGACGTCGTAGAAAAATAAAGCTGCTACGAAAAACCGCCGGAGGCGATGATGCGACGTTTCTTATCTCGCATTTTCTCATTGCTAAAGCGGTCGGCGCGCCCTGCGACTCCGAAAAGTCAAAGTACGAGCGAAGCACCGAGATGGGTTGAGCCAGAAGCAAATCCATTTCGACATCGCATCCTCGACTGCGAAGACTTCGCTAGTAGCATGATTTCGTTGACCGAGAATCTTAAATCTATCGAGTGGTTTCACTCGGAAGCTTCGCGAACCGGCACACAGTTCATAGACCGACACCCTGAGGATGCGATCACTATTCCATGCACTTTGCGGTACCCCATCACTTCGCCGCTCCGTGAAGGC
>DASYEA010000560.1:0-4729 GCA_036499265.1 Schlesneria sp.
AGAGGAACGTGAGCAGCAGCGTGCGGATGTGGCTGCCGTCGATATCGGCATCCGTCATCAGGATGATCTTGCCGTAGCGACGCTTGGTGACGTCTTCGAACTCTGCCATCGGCGGGATGCCGACTGCTTTGAACAGGTTGGCAATTTCCTGGTTGTCGAGGATCTTGACGAGTTGCGCCTTCTCGACATTCAGGATCTTGCCGCGGAGTGGCAGGATTGCCTGCAGGTTCGAATCGCGGCCGGTGTCGGCCGAACCACCGGCCGAGTCCCCTTCGACGAGGTACAGTTCGGTGGCATCGAGTTCTCGACTGCGGCAATCGCGTAGCTTCTCGGGCAGGCCGCCAGAGGTGAGTGCCCCTTTGCGTCGCACCATTTCGCGTTGCTTGCGCGCCGCTTCGCGAGCTTCCGCCGCCAGCGAAGCCTTTTGACAGATTCGCTTGGCATGCGCGGGATGCTCTTCCAGGTATTTCATCAACACATCATAGGTGACGCTGGAGACAGCACCTTCGACTTCGACATTTAGAAGCTTCGTTTTGTTTTGCGATTGAAACTGCGGGTCTGGGATGTTGACGTTAATGACAGCAGTCAGACCTTCGCGGAAGTCGTCACCGGTTAGCTCGACATCATTGAAGAGATTCTCCTTCTTACCGTAGCTATTCAGCGCACGAGTGATCGCGCTGCGGAAGCCGGAGAGATGCGTTCCCCCGTCAGGGTTGGGGATGTTGTTGTTGGTGAAGCAGCGGACGTTTTCGTTGTAGCCGTCGTTATATTGCAGGGCGAGGTCGACATGAGTGATATCGACATCGCCTTCGACCATGATCACTTCGGGAATCAACGGCGTTTCTGTGCGGTTCAGCCAGGCGACGAATTCACGCAGGCCGCCATCGTAGCAATGGTCTTCGGTTTGGCCGGTCCGATCGTCGGTGATGCGCAGGCGAACACCGGGATTGAGGAATGCCAGTTCCTGCAATCGCTTCTGCAATGTGTCGTAGACGTATTTCGTGTCCGGGAAGATTTCGGGGTCCGGCTTAAAGGTCATGCGAGTGCCGGTCTCGGTCGAGGTCCCGAGCCGACGCAACTGGCTGGTGACCAGCCCGCGTGAAAATTCCATCTGCCAGACGTGACCTTCGCGGCGAACTTCGACCTCCAGCCATTCGCTGAGTGCGTTCACAGCTTTGATTCCGACGCCGTGCAGACCACCGGTTCCCTTGGCGTAGCCGCCCGTCCGGTTGAACTTGCCTCCAGCGTGAGTGCTGGTCAGCACCACTTCCAGAGCCGGCTTGTTTCCCTGATCGGGCATTGGCCCGACTGGGATGCCGCGACCTTCGTCAGTGGAGGTGATGCTGCAGTCGTGGTTGATGCGAACGGTGATGAGCTTGCCGTAACCGCTCAGCGCTTCGTCGATGCTATTGTCGACTACTTCGTAGACGAGGTGGTGCAACCCGCGCGGGCCGGTATCGCCGATGTACATGGCGGGCCGGGTGCGAATCCCCTCGATGTTCGTCAGCGCTTTGATCTGATCGGCACCATAAAGGGGCCCTGCGTCGGCATTGGGTTCGGACAAGGGATCTGTCTCCATAAATTCGCGGTTCATCTCGGTTGGTCGTCCAACTCCGCGTCAACTACATTCCATTCAATCGAAACTTCAAATTTTTGATCTTCAGATGAGGGACCATCTGTTTCATCCGAGCGAGCAGATCGGCCGACTGAAACGAGACGACCTCATTCAGCAGTGGGGAACTGGACACGGCAATCGTCAGCACGCCGCGCACGAGTTGCAGTGGTCTTGTCTGAGCTGACAATTCCTCTCCCGCCACCTTTTTCCACGCCGATCGCATCTCATCGTCACTGTGAACTCGTGCGAACCCCCGCAGCGCGATCAGTTCGGCCAGGGCGAAGGACAGTTGTTGAGGTTCTTGCGACATCAGTCAGGAATCCGCCGGCTCGCAGTCATTGCGCCTTAAGACTTCTATTCACTCCGTTAGCGGTCTCGGGACAGTGGCATAATCACGTAGGTGTAGTGATCGTCTGTCGTCAACACGGCGGGGTCTTCATGAGAAATCAACTGGAAGCGGAACGGTGATCCGCTGTCGAGTGACTTCAGGAAGTCGGCGACATAACGCGGATCGAACGTGATCTTCACTTCCTCGCCATCGTAGGCGATCGGCAGTTCGACCTTGGACTGGCCAATGTCAGCAGCCTGACTGGCTAGTTTCAGAGTTCCCTTGGTGAAGATGAAATCGACGCCGCGGCTTTCTTCGCTGGTAACAATCATTGCCTGGCGAATCGCCCCGTAGAACGGCGCGACGACCATATCGATCTTGGCGGCAAAGGAGGCGGGGACGACTCGGCGCCAGTCTGGGAACCGACCTTGGACCAACTGGCTGGTGATCGTTGTGCCGCCGCTGCGAACTGCAATGTCATTGGGGTGAATCGCGATCTGCACTTCGGCTTCACCTTCGCCCAGGCTGCGTTCGATCAGCGTCATCGCTTTGGATGGAACGACTGGAGGTGTGGCTGGCAACGGAGCGGAGCCCACGACTTTGCATTCGCCTGAGACGACGGCCAACCGGCGACTGTCAGTTGCTGCCAAGGTGACTCGTTCAGGAGTGAACTCAATCTGAATCCCTCCCAGGGCGTAACGCGTGCTTTCCGTATCGGTCGCGAAAATCGTGCGACGGATCAATTGTCGCAACGTCGCAGCAGTGATAACGAAGTACTCTTCGTCGCCGAATGTCGCGACGGGTGGGAAGTCAGCAGGGTCTTCAGCCGACAGACGGAATTCGCTGTAGCCGCAACGAATCCAAATCGCATCGCTGGTGATTTCGAGTTTGACGACATCGTCGCTCAGTTCACGTAGCACCGACAGCACCCGTGCCGTTGGCAACAAAGCTTCACCGGATGAATCGGCGACGACATCGGGAACGTCACATCGCAGGCCAATTTCGCTGTCCGTGCCAATCAGGGTCACTTTGCCGCCAGACACCTGCAGCTTGACGTTCTTCAGAATGTCTTTTGTTGTTCGCGACGGGACGACACCGGCCACGGTTTGAAAGGCGCTCGTCAGAGAAGCGCGCTGGCAGGTCAGCTGCATAGTGAGGGGATGCTTTCGGAAGGGGTTCTTTAATCTTGCAGCATCGATCAGCCGGTTGATGCTGCCAATCCTGTGTGACTTACTTTTCTGAGCCGGAAAGCATACCAAATTGAGGCGAAAAAAAGCAGGCTCGCACAGGCAATCGAAACCGGTTTTTACCCTTGGCTTGTCAGCTTCGACGTCGCTGAGGTGTGTCGTCGTAAATATCTTATGGCAAATAAGATCCGACTACCTGATTGCCTAGAGATGACGGAGATCTGCGACCGTCAAACGGCCGTCGTGCAGGGCGGAGGCAACCAAGACGCAAGAAGCTCCCCAGGACTGACATTTTTGCAGGTCGTCAATGCCGCGGACGCCCCCTCCGCAGGTCAAGAATAAGTGTGGAAATTCGGCCCTCAACGACTGGCATAAGGCCTTCGTCTGGCCGCCGCTCGATGTACCAACATCAGCCAGGTCTAGCACGATCATTCGCGACACGCCGCTGGCGACCGCTTGCCGAGCGATCACCGTTGGATTGTCGATCCAGCCTGCTGAATCGCTTGCAAGCAACGGTCGGCCGTTCTTTAGATCCAGACTGAAGGTGACGTGGCCATGGTTCGCTGTGACGATCTCAGCCAGGACACTCGGACTGGGGCATGATTCCAATCCGACAATCGGTTCCACACCGATCCGTCGCAGTTCCAATGACAAGGCGACATCGCGAACTCCGGCATCAACGAGGAGGCGGAAGCCATCGTTGAGCAGGGTCTGATAGCTGTTCCAGTTTGGTTGTCCATCGACGATGGCATCCAGGTCGGCCAGATAGACGTTTGTGAACCCAAACGTCGATCGAATGGCTCGCGCCACATCTAACGGCTGCACACTGGTCGTAAGTTTGGATTGCAGCGGTCGGTAGTCGGATCGTTGTCCGGCGATCCCACGGACCACGACACCCCCCAATAGATCGATGACGGGCAGAACTTGCATGGCACTTCATCAACGAAGTAGACATTCTCAATTCACTCTGCAGATAGTACTCTTCTGGCGGTCGCATCGCATTCGCCTTCAAGACTCGGACAGCGAAGGGTCACCGTGGCTGACAAGAGATGGCGATTTCTGATCTATTTGTTCTGGTGTGGATTGGCGGTCCTGATCATGCTGGCATGGATGCAGCGGTTACTGATTTATCATCCGACAAAGAGTAATGACCTGGCGGCCCAGAACGCTCAGGTTCCGCAGGCTGTAGTCGACGTACGAGTAACAACTCACGACAATTTGAAGTTGAACGGTTGGCTCGCGTTAGCGGGAGAAGGACGATTCGCGAAGGAGCCTGATATAGCGAAGTCCCTGTCGCAAGGTCGGCCGCTGGTGATCATCTTCCCAGGAAATGGCGGTCATCGTGCGATGCGTCAGTACCTGCTGCAGGCCTTGGGGTCGCTGGGTGCTGACGTGATGATCTTTGATCATCGAGGCTTTGGCGATAATCCGGGCAATCCGACAGAATCGCAACTGACGAAAGACGCACAGGCGATCTGGAAGTACGCAACGGAAGATTTGAAGGTGCCTCCGCAGCGAATCGTGCTGTACGGCGAATCTCTGGGTGGCGGGGTCGCGTCGAGGTTGGCAGGCGATTTGGGTGCGAAAGGAATCGAACTT
>DASYEA010000561.1:0-3380 GCA_036499265.1 Schlesneria sp.
CGGTCGTGGCGTCGTCGACTTTGCGCCCTATCTCCGAGAGATCGCCGATCTCAATATCGACGGGGCGGTTTCTATCGAGCTGGAATACAGTCCGCAGCCGGATCAGATCGAGGCCTGGGTGGAAGAAGCCTATCGAGCTACCGACAAGCTAATGCAGGAAGCTGGCCTGCGAGGCTAAGTCTGTCTCAGTCGTCAGACTGCAACGCGGCAGCGGCCTGTTGGGGCGTCTGTCGCCAGAACAAGACCAGGCAGGCGGGTAACAACAACAACACGCCCAGCAGGTTGCCGATGATGGTCACACTGGTGAGTTCCGCAAAACGCCGAGTCGGAACAAAATCAGAACGGAATAGCACCGCCATGCCAAACAACAGCAGCATGCTGGTCAGCACGATGGCTCGGCCCGTTCCCAGAAAGGCTTGGCGAACGGCCAGGACTTTGTCCCCTGTTCGTTCCATTTCCTGGCGGAAGCGATAGAGAAAATAGATCGTGTTGTCGTCGGCCAGGCCCAGGCAGATGGTAAACGCAATGACGTTCGCTACGTTCATGTCGTATTTCATCAATCCCATGTAGCCAAGGGTGATGGCCAGGGGAGTCAGGTTCGGCAAGGCCGCGATCAGGCCGACACGGAGCGATCGAAATTCGAATGCAATCAAGGCGAAAATGACGAGCGACGCCGTCAATAATGCGTTGAAAAGATCGCGGACAAGAATCGTCAACGCCTGAGCATTCACAAAACCTTCTCCGGTCAACTCGGCACGAACGGGGCCATTATCCGGAAAGACCGCGGCCAAGCGTTGCTGCAGTTCTTCAATCAGCTTCAGTGTGTCACGCGATCCGATTTCCTGCAGCCGCAGTCGGATTCGCGCTCGTTTTCCATCTTCGGAAATGAACGAATAGTAGTGAAAAACTTCTGGAAAACGCTGAACGAAGTCGGCCGTCCGCTTGAGCCGCGCTTCGCCGATCTCGTTTAATGGCACCAACTCCAGATCGGTCTCGTCCCGTTTCCGACCTGGCCATTTGTGGAGTAACTCGCGGAAGACATCGGCGTAAGACTGACCTGACAAAATCGCTGGCAGCGATTTTACGCTCTGCTCTGCTTCAGCCACTTGTTGAAAGACCGCGGGCTCCATAAAGGCCCCGGCATGATCAGCCGTTAGGCTGATTTCGAGTGGCATGATTCCTGACAAGTGCTTCTCGATGACGCGCATCGCTTTCATCGAAGGATGTTCTTCGTGGAACGTCTCGCGGATCGCATAAGTGTTGATCACGACGTGGCTGCCTGACCAGGCAGCGGCCAGAACCAGCAGCGCGGCACATCCCATCGTAGCCCAGGCATGTCGCGCGACCGCATAGCCGAGGAAAGTGACAATTCGGGTCAGTACACCCGGTGTCGTTTCATTGGTACCGACATATGTTGGAGCAGGAAAGAAACGGAATAGAGCTCCCAACGTCAGCAATGTGCTGACGTATTGGAATCCGATACCGATTGCGGCCTGACCGCCGAACATGCTGAGCACTTCCGAGCGAGCGAGGTAAAGGCTCGCGAATCCGACTGCTGTAGTAATTGCCGCCAGCAAGCACGGCGGAGCCATCCGAGCGATCGCTTCCCGCGCGGCGGTGCGGCGATCCAGGCCAGCGGCAGATTGCTCGGCATAACACGTCACAATTTGGACGCAGCTGGAGACACCAATGATCATCAACAGGATCGGCAGAATATTGCTGACCAGGTTCAGAGTGTCGCCTGTGATGGCAAATGTTGCCATCGTCCAAGTGAGACCAATTCCGACTGCGCAGAGCGGAAGCAGAGCTCCCGACAGGCGTCGGAACATCAAGCCAAGCACAATCAGATAGACAACGCCTCCCAGCGGCATCAGCGTTGCCATGTCTCCCATCAGATCCTGAACGATTTCGATACGAAGTTCAGGAAGCCCGCTTAGCAGCATCTCAAAACCGGTAGGAACCGGGTGCTGCGCGATGAGTGCTTTGACTTCGTTGACTAGCTTTGTGAGCGAATCAATGTCTTTCGCGGCCGGATCGAGGAAGACGGCAATGACAGAAACAGTGTCGTCGGCGCTCAGTAGTCCGCCTCGCACCATCTGGGAATCGGCTAGCAGCTTTCGCACTCGATCGGACGCGGCCTGGTTGACGACGACTTCTTCGATCATGGGTTGCAGGGACAACCCGCCGAACGAAAAATGAGGGACTTGCAAGGTTCCCACGGCATCTGTTCGAATCACGCCCAGAACGGTCTTCAACTGCTCACAGATGTCGATTTGCCATTGCAGAGCAGGCACGCTCAAGGCATCTTGCTCACCATTCGCTATCAGGACGACTAGCAGAATCCCTTCGTCATAGCCGAAGGTCTGTTTGAATTCTTCGGCATAAGCCAGAAGCTCGTCGTTGCCGCGATAGATCGATTGAGGCGTGAAATCGAACTTCACACCACGTGCGATCGCCAGCGAGATGAATGCCGAGATCAGCAGACCACCAAAGACCAGAATCGGATGCGAAAGCAGGAAATCTGCGAATCGCAGTAATGTTTGATGAACTCGCCTATTCATCGTTTCACCGGCCAGGTTCCAATCATAACGTGCTGCCAACAGCGGCGTCCGCATTGTTGGGAGGGCGGCCACGCTTCAAAATACGTCGGCAAAGAACAAATCACACGGGACAGTTTGCTATTATTAGTGGAGAATGCGATTCAGATCGAGAGAGGTTTTCGGCCGAACTTTTGACACCAAATCACTCAGTGCGCAGCAACTCGTGGCGAGACAACTCATGAACGACGCAGTCATATTGGCCGCTTGTAGGACACCGATCGGAAAATTTCAAGGGGCTCTTTCTTCGTTGACCGGGCCAGAGTTGGGAGCAATCGCTGTTCGAGCGGCTTTGACTCGAAGCGGCCTGGCACCAGATCAGATCAACGAAGTGATCATGGGAAACGTCCTGGGTGCGGGTTTGGGCCAGGCCCCGGCACGTCAAGCCGCCCTGAAAGCAGGCTTATCGGACTCGGTGGCCGCCCTCACGATCAACAAAGTCTGCGGATCGGGATTGAAGGCGATCATGCTGGCGGCCCAAGCGATTCGCGTCGGCGATGTCGAAGCCGTGATCGCCGGCGGCTTGGAGTCGATGAGTCGTGCGCCGTTTCTGATCGATCGAAATGGACCAGCGCTTGGTGATCGCGTGCTGATCGATAGTCTGATGCATGAGGGTCTAACCTGCGCCATCAGCAATCAGTCCATGGGGCTGATTGCCGAGGGGCTGGCTTCGTCCGCAGGAATTTCGCGATCGGATCAAGACCAATTCGCACTGAAAAGCCATCGCCGGGCCATCGCAGCCACAGAGGCCGGTGCATTTGCGGATGAAATTGTGCCAGTGAC
>DASYEA010000562.1:0-1680 GCA_036499265.1 Schlesneria sp.
CACGCAACGATTTGAAGTACAACGCCGACGGGGCGCTCGACCTTTACATCCAGCACAAGTCGCCCGGGAAGGACAAAGAATCCAACTGGCTGCCCGCTCCTGCAGGGAAGTTCGTCCTGATGATGCGGCTGTACTGGCCGAAGGAATCAGCCCCTTCGATCATCGACGGAAGTTGGAAGCCACCAGCGGTGAAGGTGTTTGCCAAGTAGCTGCCGGACGAATGATCGCAACGCTAGACGAACCAAGTCGTCATTCCCGCGCAGGCGGGAATCCAGAGATCGCACGAAAACGCTGTATTCCCGCCTGCGCGGGAATGACGAGGGTATTGCCGCCAGGGCGACGTAGGTGCTCGCCCTCGGCTTCGGTACGAAGTCATTGACATCTGTTCATCATCGCGAGACGCTGATTGAGACCTCAATAACCTCGTTATGACCCCTTCTCCTGCCGAGGCCTTGTGCGATGGAGTATGCGTTCCCTCCTCCGCCGCCTGGTTATGACATCGTTTTCGCTGCGCGAGTGATCCTCGTAACGTGGTCGATCATCGGACTGGGTGTCCTCGTCTTTCGCTTGTGGAACTGGACGTCGATCCGGATCACCGAAAGTCGTCGCTGGGCGATCGCAGCGATCCTCAGTTGCGTCGTCGGGGCCTTTGGTCGATGCGACCGACACGTGTACGACAACAACCTGTGGCTGACCCCGATCTTCTTCGCGGCTCTGGCCGTCCCCACGGCCGGAATTGCCGCGTGTTGGGCCAAGCTGTCGATGGAGAGTGCCGATGCGAAGACGTCGGACAGAGTGAGCGGCGCGGCGTCCTTGGTCTTCTCAATCTGGTTCGTTATCGGCGTTTATCATTTCATGCAGAATCCGCTCAGTCATCCTGCGGAAGCCCACTATCGCACGAACTGCAAGAACAACCTCAAGCAGATCGGCCTGGCACTGCATAACTATCACGACGCATGGCAGACGTTCCCACCCGCCACGAACAGCACACCCGAAATGTCGTGGCGAGTCGCAATTCTGCCGTTTCTCGATCAGCAGTTAACTTACGCTCGCTACAAACCAAGCTCGCCCTGGAACTCTCCCGCCAATCTGCCACTGGCTCGCGAGAAACTGTCCGTATTCAATTGCCCGTCCAATAGTCATCCGCAAGATGCGGCAGGACTGTGGTACTCGGCCTACTCGATGCCGACCGGGCCACACAGCGTTGGTTCCAATCCGCGCGGGACGACTCTTCGTCAAATCACCGATGGCAGCAGCCGGACGTTTCTGGTGGTCGAAGCGTGCGGAACACCCATTGTCTGGACCGAACCGCGCGACGTGAACATTCAGACGCAGCCAGCCGGGATCAACTTGAACGGACCACGTCGCGGTGAGTCCGCGGGCTGGCTATCGTCGCATCATACGCATGGAGCCCACACGCTATTGGGAGATGGTGCCGTACGATTCATCTACGACAGAATCGATCCTGCTCTGCTGAGAAAGCTGGCCACGATTGATGACGGTGAAGAGATCGATTGGGATTACTATTGAAGCTCGAATTCATCATCCTTATCCCCGCGAAAGATCTGCGCGATGGAGTTCTCGTATCCGCCCCCGCCGCCTCGTTATGTCATCACGATCGCTGTGCGAGTGATCATGGCGCTCTGGTCGTTGATCGGTCTGGGGATTCTCATTTTTCGC
>DASYEA010000563.1:0-3037 GCA_036499265.1 Schlesneria sp.
TCGAATTCCGAGTCCGCGGCTATCGACTCTCGTTGCGAAAAGCAGAAGCCTCCCGCGTGACTATTGATTTACTCTGACATTGCCCTCCGCCGTCTGAAAGCTCCCGCCTGCAATGCCTGCCGCCGCACCTGCCGTTTCGACCCGTTCGCTCACCGTCGCTGTCATCGGTAACCCAAATACCGGGAAGAGTACGATTTTCACGGCGTTGACGGGTATGCATTCGTTGATTGGCAACTACCCGGGTGTCACCGTCGAGAAGAAGATCGGGAACTTCCGCCACCGGCATCAGGATGTGCGACTTGTTGACCTGCCGGGAACCTACAGCCTGTCGCCGCGATCACTCGACGAAATGGTGTCGGTGGAAGTTCTACTCGGTCGCCAGGCGGAAGTCGGTCGCATTGATGCGGTCGTCTGCATCGCCGATGCTTCGAACCTAGAACGGAATCTGTACCTCGTTAGCCAGGTTCTCGACTTGGGACTGCCGACTGTCCTGGTCCTGAACATGTGGGACGTGGCTCAATCGCGTGGCATCACAATTGATGTCGAAAAACTATCTCAGACCTTGGGCATCCCCGTCATCCCTTGTGAGGCACATCGCCACCGGCAGATCGATGCGGTGAAAGACGCGGTTCTCTCCGTTGCTGGGAGGACCGGCGTCGAATCACCTCGTGTCTTTCCTGCCGCGTTCTATGATGAGGGAAAGCAATTGGGAGCGCAGTTACAGGAATGGGGCGAGCCCGATGTCCCGTTCTACGTGACCGAACGGTTGTTGCTAGATGTTGGCGGACAAATTGAGTCGTCATTCGCCGCCCGTTTTTCCACGAGACTGACGGAATCGCTGGCCGCAGCACGCGAACGACTGAAGGCCAGCGGCTTTCGAGTTCCTGCTGCCGAAGCCAAAGCTCGCTATGCGTGGAGTCGGCAAGTTCTGAACGGAGTCATGGTCGTCCCGCAGCAGCAACCGGTAAACGGTAGCGATCGGTTGGATCGGTGGCTGACGCACAAAGTCTTCGGACTGGCTGCGTTCGTGCTGATCATGTTTGTGGTGTTCCAGTCAATCTCCACTCTGGCCGCACCGGTGATGCAGCTTTGCGAGATGGGTCAGCAGATCGTCGGTGACTGGGTCAGTTCGCTGATGTCTCCCGGTCCGTTCCGCAGCCTGCTGGTCGATGGTGTCATCGGCGGAGTAGGCGGAATTCTGGTCTTCCTGCCGCAGATCTGCTTCCTGTTTTTCTTCATCGCACTGCTGGAAGACTGCGGATACATGGCGCGCGCCGCATTCCTGATGGACAAGTTGATGACGAAAGTGGGCCTCAGCGGCAAGTCGTTCGTTCCGCTGATGTCTTCGTTCGCGTGTGCCATCCCCGGAATCATGGCGACGCGAACAATCGAAAATCGTCGCGACCGAATGGTCACCATTTTGGTCGCACCACTGATGAGTTGCTCTGCGCGATTCCCCGTTTACACACTGATGATCGCCGCCTTCTTCCCTGACATTGGTTGGGCTGGGGGCTGGATCACACTCCGCGGCATCTTGATCTTTGTCATGACATTCTTCGGAGCGTTCGTCGCGATCCCTGTGGCATGGCTGCTGAAGAAAACGCTATTCCGTGGCGAGACACCGCCATTCGTCATGGAATTACCGAGTTACAAATGGCCATCGACTCACATTGTCCTGTTGCGTGTCTATGAAAGTGCTCGCGCGTTCGTGATTCGCGCCGGAACCCTGATTTTCGCAACGTCGATCCTGATCTGGGCCGCCAGTTACTTCCCGGGCGACCACACGGAACTCAATCACCTGCAGGAGCAGGTTGACGAACAAAAGGTCTCACTCAGTTCCGAGATCAGTGAGAAGGTTGAGCTCGAAAAACAAAAATCGACACCGACAGAGCAGGGAGCCACTGCAGAACTCGCGGTGATCAATCAAAAACTTGAGGCTGTCGAATCGAAGCTAGCACCTCTGGAAACCCTGATCGCCGCGAAAAATGCAACGTCAGAGCATTTGCTGGAAACCAGCTATCTCGGGCGATTCGGCAAGGCGATCGAGCCTGCCGTGAAGCCGCTTGGGTGGGATTGGCGAATCGGTGTCGGAGTGCTCGCTTCGTTCCCAGCCCGAGAAGTGATTGTCTCCACGCTGGGAACGATCTACAGCCTGGGTGGCGATGTCGATGAAGGGGACAGCGGACTTCAGAATGCCTTGCGCGAATCGAAATGGCCTGACAACCGCCCCGTCTATTCGATCCCTGTGGCGATCTCGATCATGGTCTTCTTTGCCCTGTGCGCACAATGCGTCTCGACGTTGATGGTCATCCGTCGCGAAACAAACAGCTGGGCTTGGCCGGTATTCACGTTCACGTACATGACCGTCCTGGCCTACGTCGGCGCATTCTTGGCCTATCGCCTCTTCATATTTTTCCTCGGCTAAGTCAGGTTTCTGAAGTGACAGGCTGCGATGGGAGATCCAGCTTCCGAATTGCTCTGCTTCAACGGATGTTGCAGAACAATTGAAAACCCGCTATCTCCAAGTTCTCTTTTGCGAGCAAAACAGGGAGGGTCGTATGAACGGCAACGATAGTTGGTGTACAGTCCTGGCCGGAGCAATCAGAGGTTTCGCATCCGCGGTCGCAGCGGCAAGCGTGCTGACGGCGTGGCAAAATGCTGAAGCTCAATACTATCACAACCATCACCACCACCATCATCATGTGGGATCAGGTTATGGGGCTCCGATCGCACGAGACGGAGCCGGGCATCTCGTTGATTCTCGCGGACATCATGTTGACCAATATGGTCGACACACGGGCACGGTCGGTGTCTATGCAAACGGAGCCTATGCACCGACAGTTTACGGCTCGCCGCAGATCTACTCCGGCGCACCCGGCTATGGCAATGTTTACGGCAACGCCAGCAGTTGGAACCCAGGCGTCCCTACGCCTAATCTCGGCACCATTCCCGCCAATAACATCCCGCCAAATGTTGTTCCTGGATGGACAAGCGGAGGATCGGGAAAGGTTTTGATCACAAATCTCGCGGAATCCGG
>DASYEA010000564.1:0-1691 GCA_036499265.1 Schlesneria sp.
GTAAAGCGACAATTCAGCGACATCAACCTCAAGCTGAATGCACTGAACAGTCAACTCCCTTCAGGCGCCGGTCCCATCGTGTTCCAAAGTGATTTTGGAGACACCGCTGCGCTCATGCTGACCATTGCCAGTCCGAAAGCGGATTCGGTGGAGATCGATATCCGCGCGCGAGGGATTCAATCGGCGATCCAGAGTGCCCGGGCGGCGCGAAAATCCAAGGAGGGGGGTGCGGCGATCACCATCGTCTACTCGTTTCCTCAATCTCTTTCCTCGAACAAAACGGTACTCGATGCCGCACAACTCTTTGGTCAGCAAGCAGAACAAGTAGGAATCATACAGGCGCCCGAGGTAATCCAGGGAGGCGGATTTATCGCTGTAGATGGTGTTTCAACGGGAGACGACGCGTCGGTCAATAACTTCATACAGAATTTCTTTCAGACGCAATTGCAACGATCCGAATTGCATCCCGACGCTTGGGAACCAGTCATCATCCGCGATCCCAAGGAAACCCGCGAGCGATTGGCCAAGGTGGCAGGCGACAAATACAGCTACGCCGATCTTGACGATTTTTCGGACCTGATCGCTCGCACGGTTCAAGGCGCGCCCGAAACGTCCAAAGTGGAGAGACGAGGAGTATTGCCGCAGCAGGTCTATCTGGAGTACTCGCAAGATCGGCTGGCCGCGTACGGGCTCCAACCAGCGGCGCTTGGAAGCGTGCTTAGTGCTCGGAACATCATTGCTCCCGGCGGAGCGTTCGAGACCGGACAGCAGCAGATAATTCTGAACCCTTCCGGTCAATTCGAGAACGTCGCTGCGATAGGTAACGTTGCTGTGTCTGCGTCGTCGACGGGTACTCCGGTCTATCTGCGCGACCTGGTCGACATCAGTCGCGGCTACCAGAGCCCTGCTCAATACTTGAACTACTACACGTGGGAGGATGCAAAGGGGCAATGGCAGCGGAGTCGTTCGGTCACGCTGGCGATCTACATGCGGGACCAGCGGCAAATCGCGACGTTTGGTCAATCTGTCGACCAGAAACTAGCTCAACTTAACAAGATTCTTCCGGCGGACTTGATCATCGCGCATACCTCAGACCAGCCATTGCAAGTCAAAGAAAACATTCACCTCTTCCTGCGCGCTTTGTACGAAGCGATCGTCCTTGTCGTGATTGTTTCCTTGATCGGATTTTGGGAATGGCGCCTGGCGCTCATCATGGCCCTGGCAATTCCAATCACGCTGGGCATGACCTTCGGCGTTGCGTACGTGCTGGGAATCGACCTGCAACAGGTGTCGGTGGCCACGTTGATCATTGCGCTGGGCCTGCTCGTGGACGTACCCGTGGTGGCAGGTGATGGCATCAAGCGTGGCCTTGCGTCTGGCTTGCCTCGCGACATCGCAGCATGGCTGGGTCCCACAAAGCTGGCGACCGCAATCTTCTTCGCGACCCTGACGAATATCATCGCCTACCTGCCCTTCCTTATGCTCACAGGGAACACTGGGGAGTTCCTTAGGAGCCTTCCCATCGTGATGACGGCAGCGTTGCTATGTGCCCTGGTCGTTGCGATGACATTTGTGCCGCTGCTCGGTTACTACATCCAGAGGCCGCCGAAAACGAAAGAGCTAACGGTAGAGGAAAAGCGCGAACGAGGCTTCTATGGTTTCTACAATCGGTTGGTAGGCCGGGCCATCCA
>DASYEA010000565.1:0-3771 GCA_036499265.1 Schlesneria sp.
CCGCATCTTTCGTTCGGTAACGAGCGAAAAATTGACCCGTGGAGCCGATTCAATGTCGGGCAACGCCGCTTCGTGCAGATCTGCCTCCGTCAGCAAGCCATCGCGGGCGAGCAATTCGGGGCTGATCAGCAGCGGATTGCCCGCGAAGCTGGAGGCCGATTGATAGGGGGATCCGCCCAAATCGGCTGGGCACAGGGGTAAGACCTGCCAGTACCGCTGTCCGGCCCCGGCCAGCCAATCCAGGAATTCCCAGGCTTGCGGTCCTAAATCACCGATGCCGAATCGCGTGGGAATAGAGGTGGGATGTAACAGCACACCACTGGCTCGCTCCATCAGCATGTCAGTCTTCCGTGGTTTGTTCGGATCGCCGGAAGCTCCCGGGTCCGTCTTGCTTTCAAAGTCAAATACGGTCGCTATTTGCAGAGGCATTCACATCAGTCAACTCGAGTTCGTCGAGCTGAATGACACTGCCGTGGCTGACACCCTAATGGCGATCCCCAGTCGGTGTCTAGAGATCCGGGATTTAGAAGCGGTACCGTTTTCGGGAGGTGGCAGACTGGCCAGTCCGGAGCCAAGAGCTCGCACGCGCTGCATCGGATGTTCGACTACAGTCGAGAATCTGAAGAAAAGACAAGATTTCTTCAAATCCCCCGATCTACTTTTCGGCCGGTGGTGTTTAGCCCTCCGCGAAACTGCGTAACGAGAATCTATTCTCTACTCATCTCTGTCGTACTCGTGGTTCACCGCATCTTTTCATGTCTTTTGAAATCGTCTTTCAGTCAACCCGGGAGTCATTTTGGTCCAAGAAATCGAGCTCGTTACTATTTCGGGGCAGGACGCCATCGGCGAATTGTCATTCGCCCTCAGGGAAGCCGCAGAGACCGGATACCACCCGATTCTGGTGGGCGATCCAGACGATTACGATCAGATTCTCGAAGGAATTGAAGAGGGACCGGCACCGGAAATCACCTTAGACGATTCGCTGGGGTTTGATCCAAGCCAAATGTCGAATGAAGAAGACGACGAGGAAGAGCCTTTTGAAAGCGGGGACGACGCAGTCGATGTCGCGGGGTATCGAGGAGTGGTCACACATCTTGACCAATCCACTGGCGAGCCGAAGCCGCGTGTGCTGATCCGCAACTTTAAGGCTCCCGCGGCGTGGCACGCCTTTGCGGAATTGGCATGGGGAGGCTGGAATTCCTGCCCCTCGGCTAAAGTACATTGCGCCGTGCATCGCTACTGGGCGGAACGGTACGGAGCCACTGTGATCAGCATCACCAGTTCCGAAGTCCAGTGCTTGGTCGCCAATCCGCCTGCGGATTACGAATCTGCGCTCCGTCTCGCTCGCGAGCAGATTGCTTACTGCAGCGATGTCGCAGAATCGGTCGGAACGCTGGCACGCAATCTGATCAATGCCCAGTACTGGTACTTCTGGTGGGATTAGTGCTCGGCTCTTTTCGAAGCCAGGGTCGCCAAGACCTTGGGTAAGTGGCAGGCGACTTGGATCGCACAGCGACTTTGCCCAATCTCTTGGCGAGATCGGCCGGCAAGGCGAGATCGGCGAAAGCTCAACCTGCTGCAAGGGCTCTGGTCACAATGTCCCGAGCTTCTGTCACGATTAAGTTGAGGTGCGAGTCGTCCCGGAAGCTTTCGGCATACAGCTTGTAGATCGCTTCTGTTCCAGACGGACGTGCGGCGAACCAGCCAGCGTCGGTTGTGACTTTGACTCCGCCAATCGCTTTATGGTTGCCGGGGGCTTCGCTGAGTTTCTCGCGAATGGCGTCGCCCGCCAGCGTTGTGGCGGAAATAGCAGCAGGGGTCAGGTACTTGAATCGTTCCTTTTCCGTGAGCGTGATCGGCTGGTCAATCCTTACGTAGCGGTGATCGCCGAATTGCGCGACTAGATCGCAGTAATGTTCGCCGGGATCGCGTCCCGTCTTCGCGGTGATTTCGGCCGAGAGGAGGGCGAGGATGATCCCGTCTTTATCGGTAGACCAGACCGATCCGTCGCGACGCAGGAAGCTGGCACCCGCACTTTCCTCGCCGCCAAAACCGAGCGATCCATCGAACAGGCCGTCCACAAACCACTTGAACCCGACAGGAACTTCGTACAGCCGGCGACCGATCGACTTGGCGACGCAATCGATCATGTGGCTGCTGACGCAGGTCTTGCCGACCCCTGCTGCGGGATTCCATTGCGGCCGATTCGTGAACAGATATTGAATTGCCACGGCCAGAAAATGATTGGGATTCAGCAAGCCAGACGACTTCGTCACGATGCCGTGTCGATCAGTGTCAGGATCGTTGCCGAACGCAATGTCGAACCGGTCTTTCAATTGGACCAGACTGGCCATCGCGTACGGGCTGGAGCAATCCATGCGAATCTTGCCGTCGTGATCGACCGTCATGAAGCCGAACTGCGGATCGACTTTGTCGTTGACGATGGTCACATTCAAGCCATATTGCTCGGCGATCGGCTCCCAGTAACCAACACCCGCTCCGCCGAGCGGATCAACTCCCAGCCGCAACCCGGCTGAGCGGATGGCATCCAGATCGACGACATTTTTGAGATCGTTGATGTAGTCGGCGGCAAAGTCTTGCGCGTGGGTGGTGGAAGCTTGCCGCGCCTTCTCGAACGAGATTCGTTTGACGGCGGCGTTGCCTCCCTTGAGGATCTCGTTGGCTCGATTCTGGACCCACCCAGTGACATCGGTGTCGGCGGGGCCGCCATTCGGAGGGTTGTATTTGAAGCCACCATCTTCGGGGGGATTGTGCGACGGCGTGATGACGATGCCGTCCGCCAGATGTTCGGTCCGGCCCTTGTTGTAGCAGAGGATCGCTCGGGAAATGGTGGGCGTCGGTGTGAAACCATTTCCAGTCTGGATGCCGACTTCGACGCCGTTTGCCGCGAGAACCTCGAGCGCCGTCTTCTCTGCCGGCGCGGACAATGCATGCGTGTCCTTGCCGAGGAACAGGGGGCCGTCAATCTTCTGTTGCTGCCGATATTCAATCAGCGCCTGCGTGATCGCGGCGATATGTTGTTCGGTAAAGGTCCCGTTTGACGAGGTTCCGCGATGACCGCTGGTCCCGAAACTGACCTGCTGAGCCTTATTGGCAGGATCTGGCTTTTGATCGTGGTAGGCGGCAATCAACCGGTCGGTGTCGACCAACATCTCGATCGGAGCCGGTTTGCCGGCTAGGGGATGAACAGCCATGTTCGGTCCTTCGTTGCTTATCAGTGATGATGAAGTTGATAAAAGCAGTGATCGTCACTCAATTCGATTGGTCAGAACTGGTGAACTGAATTACTATATCCGGGTGACATGTGATTCAGCGAGGGACCGGGAACAGCGAGGCCACGATGAGCCGCCAACAATCGACATGGCGAGCGAGATTGATCATTGGATTGACGTTAATCGCCATGTCTGGCCACACGTGGGGAGCGGATCTGTCTGGCCCAGCCGTCAAAGAGGCGATCGAGCGGGGCCGTCGATTTCTCGTCAGCCAGCAAGCGGCGAAGGGCTATTGGGATGTCGATAAGCCTGGATTTCGCGTGGGGATCACCAGCCTGGCGGTGATGGCACTCATTAACTCAGGCATGTCGCCTCAAGATGTTCCAGTGAAGCGGGGGCTGGCGTACTTGCGCGATGACGAAGAATCGGCCGTGAAACAGTACGAGACCTACCAGATTTCGCTGCAAATCATGGCGCTCGCGGCGGCCAAGGAACCTGGAATCGATGCGCGTCGTGTTTCGCGGCTGGCAGATCTCTT
>DASYEA010000566.1:0-6484 GCA_036499265.1 Schlesneria sp.
GTTTCGTCCATCCAGAAGCCGTCGAGTGTGACCAGGTGAACCGGCCGCTCGTCCTCAAATTTGCTGTCCATGTCACCCATTTGAAACGTGCCGCCGCGAATCCAGCGCATTCCTGGTGGGGTAGGACCAGGGGCCTCTTTAATGACAGGTGCGATCGGCGCACTGCCTGCCTGGCGTATTTCGGGCGAGGCGCTATTCGTCGCCCCGACGGGGGCCAACGCCGCATAGACCAGCAAGCCACCGCACGCAATCGTGACAACAATCAATAACGTATACCGACCCATCTCATTACCTCAGTCATGTCGAAGGAGTTAACCCGGCAGACTACCATTCGGCGGCAGAGTAAAGCAAACCGAAGTTGCCGCGTGTTGTGTGAAGTGGGAGGCCCAATCGTTCATCAGTTTGCCTTGCAAAACCCGCGATTGCGGGATGCCCTCATCTCACTGTCCTCGATCACCGGCACTTTTCAGGCCGACTTTTGCAGTCGCTAAAACACTGTCAAAAACATGCATTTCTTTGAGGAAAACTGCCAAAAACAGGGCTGTTTTGTCCCCCAATGTCAAAAACTGTCTTGGGGTGTCAAAATTTGTCAGTGAAATCTTCGAAGAAAGTTCCCAAGTTTTCCAAACACCGTCTTGATCAGCGCACCACAAACAGGACAATCAGGGTCACGACGATGGTCGTAGGTGCACCGTAACCAACGGGCACGCCTCTGGGCCGCTCTCTTAGCGGAAGATCAGAGGTTCCTGTTCCTAAGTTGAAGATGACTGACTACGCGGCCCCCACTTCCTACCTGAGCGGGGGGCGTGATCCCCTGGCCCAACAACATACAACCATGCTTTCACTGCAGGTTCGCAAGACACCTTAATCAAAGCACTTTCGCGCAGCTCAACAGCCGCGCCGTCACGTACTGTTCAGAACTGACAGCAAATATATAAGGAGAGCGTGACCGCATGACGACCCACCATCACACCACCAATCAAGCCCTGGCCGCCAGTCTGGTCTCGACAGCTCAAACCGGCGATCTCAAGGCTTCCGCTCTCAGTGACTCTGTGAGAAATAATCGTCACCCCCCCGAAAACCCTGCCATGGACTGACAAATTCTGCCAAATCGTAAGGAAACAGAGCCCAACGATCCCCGCAGACCTCCTCTTCTGCTCTCAATGGACCACTACGAAATGACTACACCCAAATCCAAGACGACCATCGCCGCGTCCACTACCGACAGACCAGTGAGTACTGGTACGATGTCTGCCCCTTGTTGATCAACCTCATTGAAATTCGTCTGGAGTCACCCATGAAACGCTCGCTGAGTCTGCTGCTCTGCCTGTCCCTCGTTGCTGGCTGTGCCGCGAGCAATTCCACGCCGACAGGAGGTACTGGCTCGAGCGGTTCAACAGGTGGCACAGCGAAAAAGCTGCGAGTCGCCGTCATTCCCAAGGGGACGACGCATGTCTTCTGGAAGTCGGTACATGCCGGTGCCGAAAAGGCTGCAAAAGAGTTGGGTGATGTCGAAATCCTCTGGAAGGGCCCGCACCTGGAAAATGATCGCGACGAGCAGATCAAAGTGATGCAGGATTTTGTCACCAACAAAGTCGATGCGATCTGCCTCGCACCCCTCGACAAGCAGGCGTTGGTCGGTGTCGTGAACGAGGCGGTCGACGCGTCGATTCCTGTCGTGATCTTCGACAGTGCTCTGCAGGACGAATCAAAGATCGTCAGCTATGTCGCAACCGATAATCGCAAAGGTGGCGAGTTGGCTGCGAAGCAAATGGCGACCGCCCTGGGTGGCAAAGGGAACGTGATCATCCTGCGCTACAACGCGGGAAGCGAAAGCACCGAGCAGCGCGAAGAAGGGTTTCTGGAAGTCCTCGCCAAGGAATATCCCGAGATCAAGGTGATCTCGTCGA
This sequence comes from Schlesneria sp., assembly GCA_036499265.1. Classification (GTDB taxonomy): domain Bacteria; phylum Planctomycetota; class Planctomycetia; order Planctomycetales; family Planctomycetaceae; genus Schlesneria. The sequence goes on from DASYEA010000566.1 coordinate 1,911, forward strand.
ATCAGTATGCGGGAACGACTCAAGAGGAATCGCTGACGAAGGCGACCGAAGTCCTGAACAAGTACAAAGACGAAGTGAATGGGATCTTCGCAGTCTGCGAACCAAACGCGGCCGGTGTGATGGGGGCGTTGAAGGAAACGGAACTCGCAGGCAAAGTGAAGCTCATCGCGTTCGATCCGAGCGAAGACTTGATCCGCGCGATGGAATCGGGAACTTGTCACGGCATTGTGCTGCAGGACCCGATCACAATGGGCTATGAATCGGTCAAAGCGGCGGTCAACAAGATTCGCGGAACGGCGGCCGTCGAAAAGAGAATCGGCACCGGCGAGTTCGTCGCCACACCCGAGAACATGAAGACCGAACAAATGTCGAAGTTGCTGAGCCCCGAGCGGTTCGAGAAGTAAGCGAGTAGTTCACCAGTCAAGGGCGGACTTCCTGGTTGGATCCGCCTATAGCCCAATATAGTCTCGCTTTGCCAGAATGTAATCGACCTTTGAGTTGTCGTCCAATACGATTGCCACGGAAATACGAGTCTTCGCGAAGGGATCCAAAAAGCCTCCGCCAGTCGACTTGGTACAGCGAATGAAGTCGAGTCCGCTATGCTGTTTCGTATGTTGGATACCTGACCTGCCTACACTGTTTGACTCGAAATCACCATTTGAAACCCGTGTGCATTTGAATCCGCTGGCTTCCATCAGTGCAATCGCATCTTGCTCATCGCAACCCCGTTGCAAATGCACTAGGAGAGATGACGGATCGGGTCTGCGAGTGGATGCTGACATGATCGAACATCCATTTGTAGAGATGATCAGAAGCAGCATCGCTATACCAGTGATTCGCGATGTCGATACCAAGATAGCCACCTCGCTGTGCTCGTGTTTCCTCGATCCTAAGATACGTTCCGATACTGATTCGGTCGAGATGAATCGACGGCATCGCGCGTGAAGCCGCCCGGCGGCTTGTCAAACCAAGTGCTGTTGGTCATGAGTTGTCACATGAAGCACCCCGCAAACATTATCAGTGGCGGAGGATGGAACAAGCAGCAGGTGCTGGTCCGGCCAAAGGCTCGCCTATTTCTGATCCTGTCATCCATCTGGCCGGCAATGGCGATTGCTGTTTGCGGTTCGTTCATCGCTCGGTGGCCGCACTTATCTGTGTACTTACATTGGCTTCTCACCGCACTCCTCGTTCCAGAACTGGTGCTTGTCGCGTTCGCTGTGACTTTTTGGTTGACAGAGGCACCGCGAATCAAGACGACATATGCATCTTTGCCCGACCATAATGCTCGTAACATGTACTGAGTCTCGTCGCCCGCGTGATCCGATTCCCGATGTGTTCCGCCACGAAGGTAAATCTGATGTTCTGCCGATCATTGGCAATTGTGGCAGTGTGCCTGAGTTCCGTCACCTTCGCCGAGGAACTGGACTATCACGTCACCGATCCCGATCTGAAAGTTGTCCGGCTCGATTCGTCTGCGGATGATTCGTTCCTCTCGGTTCGTGTCGACAGCGAAGGCCGCATCTTTGTCGGTGGGCGGAAGACGCTGCATGTCTACGACCTCGACAAGGACGGATATTACCTGCCACGTCGACTGCTATACGAGTTCCCCGACCATTCGTGGGTGAACGACATCGAAGTGCGCGGCGACGATTTGTATCTGGTCACGGTGAGCGCGGTCTATCGGTTGCCCAACGCGCGAGTGAAGCGAGAAGGACTGACCATCGAGCGCCTGCTATGGGGCGTACCGAACGGGCATGTGCATCAGTGCTTTCACGCCTGCGCGTGGGGACCGGAAGGGGATCTGTATGTCTCGATGGGCGACCCGCTATGGTACTACGGCGACTTCGCACGCCCCGACCATTGGGGTCACTGGACGATGTACTTCAAGCCGGTCGCGACCGAACCCGGCAAGCCAGCGAATGCCAAAGGCAATCAACAGCCGCCACCGAAAACCGTGGAGATCGCCGGCAAGACGTGGGCTGCCATGCCGTACAACGGCGTAGGGTCGGTGTTTCGGATTCGTCCTGATGGGACGGACTTGCGATCGTATTCACGTGGGCTGCGTAATCCCTGCGGGTTGTGTTTTGACAAGAATTGGAACCTGTTCACCAACGACAATGATCACGAAGGATTGCCGTCGCTCTACGCCCCCGGTCGCCTGCTGCATGTGACGGAAGGTTCCTACTTTAGTTGGCCGCGTGGTTGGCTGCAGAGCAAGACACCCGATCGAGCAGACATCCTGCCGACCGTCAACGAAGAGATGGGCCGCGCGGTCCCCGTGTTGCAGACTTACTACGACGAGGACTATCTGCCGAAGTTCCGGAATTCGTTGATGGTCGCTCGCTGGTGTCGGCGACAAGTGACGTACTTCCCGTTGAACCCACAAGGCCGGACGTTCACAGCGAAGGAACACTTGCTGCTGGAAGGGCGCGATCAGGCCAGGCCAGTTGGTGTTTGCGTGGGCCGGGGCGGAAGAATCTTCGTCACGATCTGCTACATGGCTCAGAACGAAGGTTCGCCAGTTTACCGCAGCGATCTGGCGGTGATCACTCGCCACGACGATTCGCCGACGATGCCCTTCGCAAGCGAAGACATCACGAAAGCTGAATTACCGCAATTGCTGCACTCATTGGAGGATCGCAGTTGGACGAAACGCAGACAGGCACATGAAGAGATGCAGCGACGCGGTGAGCCCAGGAGCAGCCCAGTGATTGAGGCGTGGATGGATCTCGACAATCCAGAAACCGACCCCATTGCTCTTCCTGAGTTGCAAAGACGGTTGGCGCAGCATCTCCTCTACCTCTCCAAGGATTTTCAACGGAAAGTTCTGCTGGATGCTGGAGCAGGCAATTCATTTGATCTGCAACGTGCATTGGTGACATCCGCATCGCTCGATCGTTGCCTGTTTAATTCACTAGCTGATCGATATGTACCGGCAGACGATCCACGTTACCTCTTCAGCGGTGCGCGGGGCACGATCGAACGTCTCACGGATCTCGGAGCGCTGCCGAACCTCTTCTCGTGGTTCTCCAAGCGAAACTCCGTTGATGAATACAGTTGGAGCCAATGGGTCGGGATGATCAGTTCGGACGATCCTACGGAACGGATCATCGGCGCACTGTTCGGCGCGGAATACGCTCCCCCCACGATGTACCGATTTAAGTGCGACGCGACGAAGCCTGAAACTCGATTAGCAGCGGTCTTGACCGTTGGTTTCCGTCTGACGATTCCACCCGTGTCCGCCACGTTGCCCGTCGAAGCACCGCTCACTCCGCATATGAAGGAAGAAGCCAACACCATCCTGTTCGCGGATGAGAAGGAACCGATCGATCTGCGGAAGTTCGGGCGAGTCGGCAACTACACCGTGGCCGAACATTGGAAGGCGCTGAAGCACACTGAAGAGCAGGAGATGTTGTTCTCGCTGTTGATGGAGCGGCTGGAAGATACCGATGACAAAGTGCGGCTACAGGCGGCTCATTTTCTGTCGCTGTTGAATGATCCTCGCAGCGAATCCAAGATCGCGATGGTGACCGCCAATGTGCAGGACAAGCGACTGAACCTCGGGAGGCTGGATCATCTGAAACCGACCGTCTGGATGCTGGGACCCGTTCCCGATCAGAATGGTTTCCAGACCGTGCATCCAGTCGAGACCACCGCCATCGATCTGACTGGCAAATATGAGATTGCCGGGAAATCGTACGAGTGGAAACAGACCAACATCACCAGTCCCGATCGGCCGCTTTACGACTTCCGAACGCTGTTCGGTCCGTCACCGAATTCTTCGGTCTATTCCTTCTTTCGATTGGATACGCCGACTGCTCAACGGATGCAGTTACTGGTGGGGAGCGAAGATGGCGTCAAGGTCTGGCAGAACGGAAAGCTGGTCTTCGAAAACGATGTGGTACGGCCATTGATCCAATTGGATGATGTGGTCTCGCTGAACTTGCAACCGGGTAGCAACGATATCCTCGTTCGAGTCCGCATGCGCGAGGGACTGGGCGGTCAGTACTTTCACTACAAACATCTGGGTGATGTGAAATTGACGATTCCCGATAAACCGGACGGGCTATCGTTGGCCGAACGCTTGAAGTCATCCGGCACCGGTTCACAGCCGATCGATCCGAAGTTTCTGGAAGTCGACTGGGCTCAGGCGATCAAGCAAGGCGATGTGACACGTGGTAAGAAGTTGTTTGCGGCAGAATCGCTGGGATGCGCGAAGTGCCACGCAGCAACAGCAACCCAGGCAGGCGGCGGTGGACCAAGCCTGGCCGACGCAGGAAAGAGATTCACCGTCCCGTACCTCGTCGAATCGGTGCTGGCCCCCAACAAAGTGATTTCGCCGGTTTTCAAGTCGTCCGTCATCACCACGAGTGACGGTAAGGTGATCACCGGGTTAGTCGTTTCGGAAACCAGCGATAAGCTCGAAGTCCTGCAACCGGATACGAAACGCATCTCGCTCAACAAGAATGATGTCGAAGAGCGGAAGCTTGGCGACACGTCCGCGATGCCCCACGGTATTGTGAAGACACCTGACGAATTACGCGACGTGCTGGTGTATCTACTGAGTAATCCTA
>DASYEA010000567.1:0-1632 GCA_036499265.1 Schlesneria sp.
TGGATCGATCGAATTTGATCGCGGCAATCCCAGGATGTCCGGATCAATTGTCGTAGCGGCTGGCAGCGGGAAGACCGGCAACGACAGCCGCGATAAGAAAATGAATAAGGACATTCTCAAAGTCGACCAGTTCACGACCGTCTCCTTCATGCCGAAGAGCTACACCGGGACAATCACACCCTCGGGCGACTCAACTATTCAAGTGAGCGGAGTGTTTACTCTGCTCGGCAATCCTCACGATATTACGATCCCGATGCAGATACACATCGAGGGATCAAAGGCAGTGGCCAAAGGGCAATTCGTCATTCCCTACGTGCAATGGGGCCTCAAGAATCCGAGCTTTCTGATCTGGAAGGCTGAGAATGACGTTGCGATTGCCCTGAGTCTCGTTGGCCAGATTTCCAACTAGCTCGCTATCCTGTTTGTAGACAGTTTCGTTCTGCTTGCTCTTGACTTCAACTAAGAACTATCGGAGCGACAAGGAACCATGGCCAATTCCGTGTCTCGTGGCGCAATGACAAGACGCCATTTTGCCCAACTTTCTGGAATGGCCGTCGGCTCATTCGCGCTGCCGAGCGCGGCGCGCGCTGCTGCGGCGACAGACGTCACGCTTGAGATTGCGCCGTATACTTTGGAAGCTTCACCGAAGCATCACATCCGCACCGTTGCCTATAACGGACGGATTCCCGGCCCCCTGTTTCGAATGCGAGAAGGTGAGCCGCAGTCGGTCGAGATTCGGAACCTGACCAAAGACGCGGAGATCGTCCACTGGCACGGCCTCTATCTGCCCCCAGAGATCGATGGCGCAATGGAAGAAGGTACACCGATGATTGCGCCTGGGGCCTCAACACGCTACACCATGACCCCGGAGCCGGCAGGTTTCCGCTGGTATCACACGCACACCTTTGCCGGAAAAAACCTCACCAAGGCGCAATACGGTGGACTGCACGGTTTCCTGTTGATCGAACCGCGTGACAACCCCGCTGCCTATGATCGCGAAGTCTTTCTTGGACTTCATGACTGGAATGGGCAGTTCCTGAGCAGTGATGACGGTTACATGAACCCGGTCTATGACCTGGCAACGATCAACGGCAAGATGCTCGGCTATGGCGATCCAGTAAAGGTCAAACAGGGCGAGCGTGTCCTGATGCACATCCTTAATAGCAGCCCGACCGAGGTTCACTGGATTTCGTTCTCCGGACACAGCTTCAAGGTTGTGGCGTTAGATGGAAACCCAGTGGCCCAGCCCCAGACCGTCTCCATGCTTCGGCTCGCGCCCGCGGAGCGCATCTCTGCCATTGTCGAAATGAATAATCCCGGAGTATGGATTATGGGAGAAGTTCGCAAACATATTCAGGCTAGCGGCATGGGCGTGGTCATTGAATACGCTAACGTCACGGGCAAGCCGGTATGGACGCAGCCGGAGAGTCTTGAGTGGAACTATCGCCAGTTTGCAGCTCCAGGCGATGCCGCACAACATCGAGACGCAAAAACAATCAATCTCGTGTTTGACTCCAGGTTCCAGGGACACGGGAACGAAGAGCTCTGGCGTATCAACGGACGGGGCTATCCTCAGAACTCGACACCCGCCAACTCACCTGTTCTGCAAACCGGGCAGCGATATCGACTGGT
>DASYEA010000568.1:0-3930 GCA_036499265.1 Schlesneria sp.
GGATGTCATCACCCGCAGAACCGTTACCGCTTCCGCCTCCAAAGTCACGCAGTTTGATCTGGAGATTCTTTCAGTTCATCCTGCAGATCTTCTTTTGCTTCTGGCTCGGCTATCGTTCTCGCGGCCATAAACAACTGGATGATGCAGACGGAGGCTTGGTCCTGGCGAACCATCAAAGCTTCCTCGATCCTCTATTGGTCGGCCTGCCGTTGCATCGGCCAATCAGCTATCTGGCACGAGACTCATTGTTTCGCGTTCCGGTCATCGGGTGGATTCTACGCAACACTTACGTGATGCCGATTAGTCGCGAGGCGGCCGCCACGGCGACGATGCGCGAGACCATCCGACGTATGCAACACGGTTTCCTGGTGGGGCTCTTTCCCGAGGGGACTCGGACGGAAACCGGCGCGATGGGGCCGCTGAAGCCAGGCTTCGTGGCCCTGATTCGCCGCGCCAAAGTGCCGGTCTATCCCGTGGGTGTCGCCGGGGCCTTTCAGGCCCTTGGTCGTAAGAGTTGGTTCCTGAGGCCAACCCGAGTCCGAGTCGTTGTGGGGAAGCCGATCAGCGTCGAGGAACTCGAGCAGTTTGCGGGCCGCGATCAGGACAATGCACTGATTGAGCTCGTGCGCAGTCGAATCTCTGAATGTTTCAGCGAGGCGGAAGCATGGCGAACCAATTCGGTGCGTCCTAAATTGGTGGATGAGCAGCAGATGAACGGTTAGAGAAGAGTTTGAAGCGGTAAGGCCCGCCCGTTTCAAATCACTTCTTCATTCTGAATTCTCAAAGTTCAAATCAAGGAACGTTCCGATGTCGCAGTTTTCTCGACGTGAATTCCTCAGTGCCACTGCATTCGGAGCGTCGCTATTCGCGGCTCTCGGGGAACCGCAAGTCGGCTTTGCTCAAGACGAGAAGAAGGGGGCGGATATTCAGTTTGGACTGGTCACATACCAGTGGGGCAAAGATTGGGACTTGCCGACCTTGATTGCGAACTGTGCCAAGGCGGGTTGCCTGGGAATTGAACTGCGTACGACTCACAAACACGGCGTTGAGCCCGCTCTCTCTGAAGCGGAACGCATGGAAGTCCGCAAGCGCTTCGCCGACACCGATGTTAAATGCGTCGGGATTGGCAGCAATGAACGTTATGACAATCCCGATCCTGCCGTCGTTACGAAAGCGATCGACGCGACGAAGGCGTTCATAGTCTTAAGTCACGATATCGGTGGAAGCGGAGTCAAAGTCAAACCGGATTCATTCCATCCGAACGTGCCCAAAGAGAAAACGATCGAACAGATTGGCAAGGCACTGAATGAACTGGGCGAATACGCAGCCGGGTTCGGCCAGCAGATCCGCCTGGAAGTGCATGGTCAATGCTGCAAGCTGCCCACGATCAAGGCGATCATGGACGTGGCCGACAATACCAACGTCGGCGTCTGTTGGAACTCGAACCCCGATGATCTCGATGCCACTGGTCTCGAGCATAACTTCAATCTGGTGAAAGACCGCTTTGGCGAAACGGCGCATATCCATCTGCTGGATTCGAAGACGTATCCGCATCAACAACTCTTGGAGCTGTATGTCAAAATGGATTACGCTGGCTGGCTGATGCTGGAAGAGGGGACTGTTCCGCCTGACCCCGCGGCAGCATTGATCGAGCAACGATTATTGTTTGACAAGATGCTCGCTGCCGCACGAGCCAAGGTGGGATGAGAATCGGGAATCGAAGTCAAAACCCTCGTCGGCGAACTTTAGTTTAACCGCGTGGGCATCGCCCCGCGCGTCTGCGTTGTGTCGACTCATCGACCCTTGATCGTGAATTGCGCCATCGTGACAAAGATCGCACGGGGCGATGCCCACACGGCTAATACGACTTGGTATAATTTCGGTGTCCTCGTTCAGGGCGGGCCAATTCCTGGGAAGGTGATTGCCATGTTTGAACACACATCTCGACGAAACTTTCTGCAGACGACGGCCATGGGGGGAGCCCTTGCCGGCCTGGGTGACTTGGGATTTCTTTCCCAATTGCAACCGATCGCCGCGGCAGAATCGCAGTTGGATCCCAATGTGGTGCAACTCGATCCGAGCATCGAGCCGGTCGTGAAGTTGCTGGAAGACACCCCTCGCGAGCAACTACTGGAAAAGGTTGCTGAGCGTATTAAAGGTGGTCTGACGTATCGTGAAGTCCTGGCCGCGTTGCTCTTGGCAGGTGTACGAAATATTCAGCCGCGGCCATCGGTCGGTTTTAAGTTTCACGCGGTTCTCGTTGTCAATTCCGCACATCTGGCCAGCCAGGCATCGCCCGATGATCAGCGCTGGCTGCCGATCTTCTGGGCGTTGGATGAGTTCAAATCGTCGCAGGCAGCGGATGTGCGCGAAGGGAATTGGACGATGGCTCCCGCGAAAGAGTCATTGGTCCCTCCGGCCGAGAAAGCGCGGCAGGCCTTTATTGATGCGATGGATACCTGGGATGAAGGAGCTGCCGATGCCGCTGTGGCGGGACTTGCTCGCTCGTCGACGATGGACGAAGTCTTCGAACTGTTCTATCGCTATGGGGCTCGCGATTTCCGCGATATCGGGCACAAAGCGATCTTCGTCGCCAATAGTCGGCGCACGCTGGATGCGATCGGTTGGCAACACGCCGAACCAATTCTGCGATCGCTCGCCTACGCCTTGCAACATCACGAAGGAGGCAATCCGTTCAAAGGAGACGCCGCCGCCGATCAGCCATGGAAGCGGAATCGCGAGTTGACCTCGCGGTTACGGGACGATTGGACGGAAGGCAAAATCGACCCCGTTGCGACAACGGAATTCCTCGCTGTATTAAGAACGGCCAACGATCAAGAAGCTTGTGCCAAAGCGGTTGACATCATCAATCGCGGTGTGTCGCCACAGTCGATTTGGGACGCGTTATTTGTCGGTGCAGGAGAGTTGTTGATGCGCCAACCCGGTATTGTGGCACTGCACGCGATGACATCGTCGAATGCCTTGCGCTATGCGTTCCAATCCACCAAGCATGACGATACGCGACGCATGGTCTTCCTGCAGAACGTGGCTTTCGTGACGTTGTTCCGCGAAGCGATGATCAGTCGCGGCAAGATCGCAGACACGCGACTCGACACGCTGCAGCCAGCCGAACTACAAGCTGGTGCAGAAGGATTGAACGCGATCCTGGCAGACATCTCCCGCAATCGTTCCGTCGCGGCCAGCAAACTACTGACGTACGTCAACGAGCATCCAGATCCCAAGGAATTCATCGACGCTGCTCGTTTACTTATCTTCCTGAAGGGGACGAATTCGCACGATTACAAGTTTAGTGCCGCCATCATGGAGGACTTCCAACATGTCTCGCCCGAATGGCGAGGTCGCTTCTTGGCAGCGGGAGTTTACAACCTCCGAGGATCGGGTGACGCAGAGAATAAACTGGTCAAACGAACTCGCGATGCGCTGGCGTAGTTCACAGACGAGACTCTTCGTTTCGGATGCCACTGGCGACGGCTCTGAGTCGCCAGTGGCATCATGTCGGTATTGATGCTTTGATCGTATAGCAACGCCGTGTAACAATCAGCGTCAACATGCGTTGCTGGCTCGTTGTTTTATCGATCAGCCACTGGCACCCGAAGCAAGACTGAGACGGTCACCATTGCCGTTTTCAATTAGTTGGCGATGCGGAAGCGCCAGCTACCTGTGGCGAAAAAAACGACCGCGAACAGGACCAGCATCGCACAGCAGGTGGCGACGGTCGTAAGATCGACCGTCGCCTGCATGAGGACGGCGTCGAATGCTTTAAGTGCCCAGCCGTGCGGCGTAAAGAGGCTGATCTGCTTCATCGTCTGCGGAAACAGGTCACGTGGAAAGAAACAACCGCTCAGGCTGCTGAGGACCAGGATCAGCGTGGTTCCGTAGGAAGAGACTTGTTGATCGGTATGCACCATC
>DASYEA010000569.1:0-1611 GCA_036499265.1 Schlesneria sp.
GTGAAGCTGCAATATGTCGGCAATCGCGGGCTTCGCGATGCACAATGGGGCAACTTTGCGCCGCGCTTCGGCTTCGCGTACAGGCTCGCGAACCGGCTTGTTGTACGCGGAGGCTATGGCATCTCGTACAACGGGCTTGAAGGAGTCGGGTATGGACCCGCCCTGGGCGCCACCTATCCCTTCGCCTTTACCAGCGGCTTCTCGAACAATAGCAACCAGTCGCCCATCGTATTTTCCAACGGTCAAAATGCAACGCTGGAAAACTCCTACGCAAACATCGTGTTGAATCCGGCCACTGTTGATGGCTCGGGAGTTTCGCTGCATGGGATTGTGCCGCATCTGAAAACGGCCTATGTGCAGAGCATGAATATGACGGTACAGTATCAAGTGACGTCGAGCACGTCGTTCCAGGTGGCTTACGTTGGCACACTGGGCCGGCACATGGAGGCGAATGCCGGCGTCGCCAACGTCGTGCACGAGTTGCTGGTGCCGTCCGCCAACCAGGCGCCGTTTCGTCAATATCCAGACCTCGCACCGGGCGGTAGCATTCAGCAGGATTGGGGCAGCATGTACTACCATGCTCTGCAAACAACTCTGGAGCATCAATATAGCCATGGGCTCAGCTTTCTCGCGAACTTCACCTGGGCGCGTTGCCGCACTGACGCTGTCGATCAATTAAATTCCACAGCCATTTCTTACCGCGCTCCCGGGCTCGGACCTCAAATCGACTATGGTCCCTGCGATTCCGATATTCGGCGCGTGTTTCATCTCAGTAGTACTTATGAGCTCCCCTTTGGGAAAGGAAAGGCATTTCTTTCCTCTAGCCGCGGCTTGGTGAACCAGATTGTCGGCGGCTGGCGCGCAAACGGAATCCTGACGATGCAGGATGGCGTGCCATTTACGGTTCCCTGCGATATCACTACGGCGGCTGGCATGAGCTGCGTCGCATTGTTTGTCCCGGGCTAGGACCCGCTAGGCGGTAAGCACAATGTGGATCAATGGATGAATCCGGCGGCCTTCGCGAATCCGGCGGCCGTCGCCGTCAATGGGCAGACCGACCTGACGCCTTTGGGCGGAGCGCGCGGTCAAGTCTACGGTCCCGGCTTTCATCGCCTCGATTTCTCGCTGTTCAAGGAGTTTCAAGCAACCGAGCGAGTCAGAGTCGAATTTCGTGCCGAGTTCTTCAATTTCACAAATCATCCCAACTTCTCCACGCCCCAAGGGCCCACCGGCGGATCAGCGGTAGTCAGCGCACCGGGCGCGCTTGATTTCAAGAGCGTAAACTTCGGCCGCATCACCGCAACGCGTGACGCGCCGAACGATCCACGGCAAATTCAGTTCGGGCTCAAACTCTACTGGTAGCCGGCGTGTTGCCGGCACAGACTATCGACGCACCACAATTCGAAAGGTATCCGCCCGAAGCCCGGCGTGTGGCGGTTGCCCATTTGCCTTTGCTCCGGACACTGCCGACGGCTTTTACCCCGCTACTTTTGCAACAGATCGAAGAATACGACTGGCGCTTTCCAGCAGAGCGGCGCGAAATCACCGGACAGCTTGCCTATCTCGAGGCCTTGACGCCGGAGCAGCGCAGCACGGTGCTGGCGGGGTTTG
>DASYEA010000570.1:0-3927 GCA_036499265.1 Schlesneria sp.
TCTTGAAGACATAGTCGACGATCGTTCTGGAAACGGGCATCCGCGCGCCGGTATCGAGCCCACGATGTTCGCTGATCGCCTGCGGCGTGATTTCTCCTGTCTGAGGATCAGTCAGCAAGACGCAGCCGCGGTCAGCACCGATCGATTCGATGGTCAGGTCCAGAATCCGCTGTAACAGTTGATCCATGGAAACAGTCGGTCGCGCCACTTCTTCCGTGATGCGATACAGCACCGCCAGATTCGAAAGTGTCTGGCTGTCGTCATCCACTGATGGAACAACGACGGGTGGCAGCGGGGCGTCCTGGCCCACGCGGCTGATGATGCTGGAGCGATCTGCCGGATCGTGCCGCTGCAGCAGTTGGATTCGTTCGGCAGCCAAACCGGTTCGACTATCTTGGTTCACATCGCTGAACAGCAGAACTGTCCGCCCTAACTGAATCTGATCGCCATCGACCAGCGTGTGCGCCGTCACTGGTTTCCCGTTCACAAACGTTCCATTGGAACTGTTGCGATCGTTCAAACTGAAGACGCCGTCCTTGATCTGGATCGAAGCATGCACTCGCGAGACTTCAGTGTCGTGAAGTCGGACTTCATTGCTGACACCGCGGCCCATGAAGACGGGAGCGTCAGCCACATCGAAGCGGGTACCCTGCTCTGCACCCTGAACGACGAGTAACGATGCTCGCTTCACAACCCAAATCCTCGGCCATGTGATTGCTGGCGGCTAGCCAATAGCGTGCCGCTTCCATCGCAATACTATTGGCCGAAGAAAGTCATCTGACAACCACAGCACGGGCATTTCTGATTGCGTATCGTGTGGAAGTACGCAAATTCGACTTCTTCACGGTCCGCTGTGTGGCGTAATCACGGCTTCAGGCAGCCGGGCGTCCGCTCAGCAATTCTTCAATGGCTTTGACGAGTTCCGGGTATTGGAATGGCTTCGCGAGGAAGCGTTCGCCCGGAGCGATGCGTTTCGGTGTATCAGAACCGATCAAAACTCGGCTGGATACAATGCTGCAGTCCGTCTCGGGCTCAAAATTCTGTTCGGCATCCAGATCGATGACGATGACTTCCGAAGAGAAACGAGCATTCGCTGGTGCAGGACGGTGCATACGGCTCCGTTCAACTGTGGCACCGCGAGGTTCAAAAACAGCCTGCAAGACGGTCGCTGTATCTGAGACTCCGCCAATCACCAGCACTCGCTGCGATACGTTCACTCGGCCGTCCTTCCCTGTCTGACCGGGGCGGCGATCTTTCGCACTGCCCACATCTATCGAACCGGTCCTTCGGTTCGCGTTTCTGGCGGAACTTTAGTCAGAAGTCGCAAACGTGTCAAAAGCAATTAAAGTCCGTTTCCGCGACTGCAGGGAGCTGCAAATATCGCTTGGATTCAGGACTCCAAGTGGCCGCAAGACTCAGTTGCGCAAGAGTTCCAAGGCGAGAATTCGTTGCAGTTCGGCGAATTGGCGGTCGATTTCATCGAACTCTGTCGCGGCTGTGGCAAGTTCGCCGCTGCTCGCCGAATCCTCAACGTGCCTGAGTCGGCGCACCAGGTCGATTGCACCGACCAATCCTACTGCGCCTTTCAAGGTGTGGGCGGATCGTTTCAGGGCCACGACATCCCCACGCCGGAATGAGGCACCGATTTCCGCATACACGCGAGGGCTTTCGGTGGTCATTAACTGCATGACATCGTGCAAGACATCTTCGAGGCCACCAAGACGTGCCAAGGCATGCTGTTTATCAAAGATCACTGGTCCGAAAACCGCTGTCATGACAAGTCGATCCGCGCTGTCGAACAATGAAGTGTTGAAGAATGATCAGTGAGAAGTTGAAGAAATCTCGCTGTCCATCGAAACCGTATCACACGACGTGGTCACACCCGCGATCTGGCAACGATTTGTGCTTGATGATTGGCATCACCGATGCTGCGTGAGACCAAAAAAAACGGTGGTATGGGTTGTATCGCGCATCCAACTATCGGTGTCTGCCAATGCAATGTCGCCAGTCGGAAATTAAGAGTTACCGGCGACGTTGATTTTTTGACACACGATCTTTTCTGGCCTAAATTTTTTTAGTGACCTGTAGACCGGTGTGAAGCAGCGCGGAGTTGCTGAGTAGTTCGCGGGCTCATCTTTTCGGGATTATTGGAATGTCCTCCATTCTTGTCGTTGATGACTGTGCGATCGAGCGTCGCGTGCTGGCCGGCCTGCTGGGTACGAACCCGGATTGGACAGTGGACTTTGCCAGTGATGGAGCCGAAGCACTCGAACGGTGCGCGATCTGCGAGCCGGATCTTGTGTTGACCGATTTCCACATGCCTAACATGGACGGTCTGCAACTTCTGATTAAGTTGAAGCAGCACCATTCTCGCATTCCAGTCATTATTGCGACTTCTGAAGGCAGCGAAGAACTGGCTGTGACCGCGTTGCAGCAAGGCGCCGCCAGCTATGTCCCGAAGACTTTAATGGCGCGAGATTTGAGCCGTGTGGTTGAGACAGTGCTGTCGGCCAGTCAAGACCGTCGACGCTCAGATGTCGTCACGACGGCTCTCGTCGGCCAGGAAATGCGATTTTCGTTCCCCACGGATCGTCGGCTCGTTGGCCCGGCGGTCAACGCTCTGCAAGACTATGGTGTCCGATTCGGCATTTTCAACGATCGCGAACGCATTCGCGTCGGTGTGGCTCTGGAAGAAGCACTCCTGAACGCCATTATTCATGGCAACCTGGAGGTGAGTTCCAAGCTTCGCGATGTCGACGACAATTCATTTGAAAAATTGATTGAGATGCGGATGGGGCAGGCACCCTATCGCGATCGCCGCGTTCGCGTCTCTGCCAGATTTTCTGCAGGGGAAGCTCGTTTTGTGATTCGTGATCAAGGGAATGGATTCGATGTCTCGAAACTCCCTGATCCGACGGATCCGGAAAACATCGCTCGCGCTCATGGACGCGGAGTGCTCTTGATCAGGACGTTCATGGACGATATACGCTACAATGCGAAGGGGAATCAGGTCACGCTCGTCAAACGACGCGTTCGCACTGAAGTCCCTGTCTGTTAGGTTTTATTGCACCATTCAAACAAGCGACGGCTCCGTGCGAATCAGCCAGAATCTGCACTATCTCGCACTGGTCTGTCTCTCTCAAATCGCGATCCGTCCTGTCCCGGCTGCAGATGTCGATGCTGTCGACCGCGCAATTGAGCGAATCACCATCGCCGACTTGAAACGCCATTGCGGAACCTTGGCCAGCGATGCACTTGAAGGTCGAGAGGCCGGAACAACGGGAAGCCGTGCAGCGGCCGCTTATCTGCAAACTGAGTTGCGTAAGATCGACTCGTTAAAGGGTGCGACCTCGGCTGGTTGGATTCAAGAATTTGGATCGTTCCAGAACCTCATCGCCGTCCTGCCTGGGTCCGATCCGGTGCTGCGGAATGAAATCATCCTGATTGGTGCACATTACGACCATGTCGGGCGAGGCAATCAGACAAATAGCCAGGGGCCATTCGGATATATCCACAATGGTGCCGACGACAATGCCAGCGGGACGGCGGCTCTATTGGAATTGGCAGATGCGTTCGCGTCGATGACGCCAGCCCCGAAACGAACGTTGGTGTTCGCCTTCTGGGACGCAGAAGAGATGGGTTTACTGGGTTCGATGCATTGGATGAAGCATCCGACGCATCCACTTAAATCGATTCGCCAAGTCATCAACATCGATATGTTGGGACGCTTACGTGACGGCAAAGTCATAGTTGTCGGCTGGCGATCGGCACCGGGCCTTCGTAACCGCCTGGTTCGCCAAAACCCGAAAGGTGACCTGCTCTACCATTATGAGCCTAAAGTTATTGGTGATAGCGATCACTATCCTTTTTATGTCGCCGGCATTCCGAGCTTGCATCTGGACACAGGTAAGCATGATGACTATCACC
>DASYEA010000571.1:0-2070 GCA_036499265.1 Schlesneria sp.
GCAGGACGCCGTTCACGAAACCGCTCCAGCGCATGCGGCCCAGTCGCTTGGTCAACTCGACCGTTTCATGCACGGACGCGTGGGGTGGGACTCCATCCAGCAGAAAGATCTGATAGATCCCCAATCGCAAGACAGTCAGCAACGGAGCTTCAACTTGATCCAAAGGACGGGCTACCAGCTTCCCCAGGATGGCGTCGATCGTGGCGTAACGGCGAACGACTCCGCAAGCCAACTCGGTTGCCAAGCCACGTTCGCGAGGGGGCAGGCTGGCCGTGCGAAACAAGCGGTCCAAAACGTCGCTCAACCAGGTTCCGCTGTTCCGGAACTCCTCCAAAGCCACAAAGGCGGCCTCGCGAGAACTACGCACGGAAAGCAGTGGCTGAGCAAAATCGTCGAGAGAATCAGTAAGCACGCGGAATCCATCAGGCAAAAACAACAGTGAAATTTAGTAGAACAGACTGGATCATTGAGAAGGTACGGTTTCCATCATATCGTATCAAACCCTCAGCGTCGCATCAGATTCGGGTACTCCTTGACCGCCAACCAGGTCTGCAGGAAAACACAATGAATACATGGCTAAAGGCATCAATCGTCTATCTCGCGGCAATGAATTCCTGCTTCCTCTTCGCGTCGGAAGAGAACGATCCTATTCTGGACAAACTCACCAAGGCGAAAGCCACTTACCAGACCGATCTCGAAAAGTACCATGCTTCGGTCGGGGCCTATTTCGACAAGCGAGAGGAGATCGCCCGGAAGAACGGGGATAAGAAGACCGTCGATCAGATCAAATCAGATCGCCAGGAATTCGATGACGAAGGAAATCCGGCGAAATTGCCGGCTGCGCTAAAATCGCAGCTGACATCGGCCCGCTCCGCGATGGAGATTGCTTACAAGACGGCGATTCGAGAGTACGTCAAAACGAAGCAGGACGACAAGTCCGCTGGAGTTGAAGAGGAACTGGCTACGTTCACGAAAGGAATCGATAACGATGCTTTCATCGCG
The DNA here is from genome assembly GCA_036499265.1 of Schlesneria sp. Lineage (GTDB taxonomy): Bacteria > Planctomycetota > Planctomycetia > Planctomycetales > Planctomycetaceae > Schlesneria. The sequence goes on from DASYEA010000571.1 coordinate 1,003, forward strand.
ACGGCATCGGGACTGAAGTATCGTATTCGCCGGAAGGGCGATGGCACCAGACCGAAATCGAACTCCACGGTGAATGTGCATTACAAAGGTTGGTTGGATGGCGGCAGAGTGTTCGACAGTTCCTATGGTCGCGGCAAACCAGCGGATCTGAAGTTGGATAGCTGTATCAAAGGTTGGACTGAAGGTATGCAACTGATTGGCAAGGGAGGCATGATCGAACTACAGATCCCGCCTGAACTCGCTTATGGCGACAAAGGAAGCCCACCCGCTATTCCGCCCAAATCAACACTATACTTCTCGATCGAATTGCTGGATGTGAAATAGTGGTCTGACATCTTCAATTACTTGCGGTCACAATCATGCGCTACACCTCGAATGTCCTCTTGAGCTTGGCCTTCATCATTGCTTTTGCCACCGTCGAATCGGAACAAATCGCCTTGGCGCAAGGTCAACCACGCTGGAAGCTGGACTGGCAGAAGCGAGCGAATTCAACGTTTGCTCGGGCCGAGGCCCCTGCGATCGACTGCAAGGGGAAGCTCTATCTGTTCGGTGGATTCACCGAAGAATTGAAGGCAGCGAATTTCGTCGATGTGTACGATCCGGCGGGCGATAGCTGGGCCCGGCTGAAACCAATGCCGACCTCAGTGACACATCTGAATGCGGTGATCGACGGAACAGCCGTTTGGTTCGCCGGGGGCTTCAAAGGACCGCATCCCGGCCCGGTTGTGGACGAGGTCTGGAAGTACGACATCGCGTCAGATACTTGGAGCAGCGGTCCGAAGTTACCTGAGCCACGCGCTGGTGGCGGATTGGCGATTGCCGGTCGCAAGCTGCATTACTTTGGCGGTTACAAGTCCGATCGCGATACCAACTCTGGTGATCACTGGTCGCTGTCACTCGATGACGGGACAGAATGGCAACGTCTGGCTGAGCTTCCTGATCCGCGCGGGCATGTGAGTGCGGCCGAACTCGATGGGAAGCTGTATGCACTGGGAGGCGATCATGGGCACGACAAAACTCAAATCGATGTCGCGTCATGTCACGTCTTCGATCCAGCGACGAATAAGT
>DASYEA010000572.1:0-2715 GCA_036499265.1 Schlesneria sp.
CCAGTGGCGGAACCCTGTATTTGAACACGCCGCTCGACCCGAAGGCGACAGAACTACTGCGCGGCCGCGTCGAAGGGATCACTCAAGAGGAGCCTGTCGCCTGGACATTTCAGCGTCAGGACGGCGGCAAAACGTTCTACACATCACTGGGCCACAAAGGTGATTTCGAACAGCCTGCTTTTCGCCGGTTGCTGCTGAATGGAATCTATTGGGCAGCGGGCCTCGATGTCCCCAAACCCGACGAGCAAGTTTCGGCCGCCTCGACGCCGCGCATCCTGACAGTCCCTGGGACATGGGAACAGCAATCAAAGGAGTTGGCCGGGTACGATGGCTTCGCGTGGTATCAATGCGAAGTCAAAGTGCCGGACGCCTGGAAGGGGCGCGGATCCTTTCTCTACATCGAAAAGATCGACAATGCGAGCGAATGCTTCATCAATGGAATCAAGGTCGGCGTCAGTGGTGCGATGCCACCCAAATACGTCAACGGACACGACAATGTTCATCGCTATGTCATTCCCGGCAGCGCGTTGAAGCCCGGCGAGGTGAATACCGTCGCGATTCGTATTTTCGACGAAGGTGGAGCAGGCGGGTTCAAAGCGGGAGCTCCACAAATCATCGCGGGCAACGAGGCGACTGTGCTGGAGGGGAAGTGGCTGTTTCGTGCGGGTGATGACTTGGCCTGGGCCAGTCAGCCCACAGGCACCCTGGCTGGTCATGGCTTGGAGCCGTTCTCGAAAGTGGTGCCGGCCCCCAAGGTCAGTCCGTTCGCAACGGTGATTCGGCGTGAAGTCCAGCAGGAACCGCTGACCCCACGGCAGTCGATGGACCATTTCAAAGTGCCTGACGATCTGCAGGTCGATCTCGTGTTGTCCGAACCGATTGTTTCGCAACCGCTCTTCTTGAACTTTGACGAACGAGGTCGGATGTGGGTGATGCAGTATCTGCAATATCCCGAGCCAGCCGGGTTGAAGTTGCTCAGCAAGGATCAATTCTGGCGAGCGGTCTACGACAAGATTCCCGAGCCACCTCCGGTCGGCGTCAAAGGCAAGGACAAGATCACGATCCACGAAGATACCGACGGAGACGGAGTCTATGACAAGCACAAGACGTTCGTCGATGACCTCAACATCGCGACTTCATTCGTGCAAGGAAGTGGCGGTCTGTGGGTGCTCAACCCCCCCTATCTGCTGTTCTACGCCGACAAAGATGGCAATGACGTTCCCGATGGCGACCCCGAAGTTCATCTGTCGGGATTCGGCATGGAGGACACGCATTCTGTGATCAATAGTCTGCGATGGGGGCCGGATGGCTGGTTGTATGGGGCTCAGGGAAGCACTGTCTCAGGCGCGGTGAAGGTCCACAAGAAGACTGCTGCTGGGCAGATCGAAGTGAGCAAACCCATCTTCTCTCAAGGCCAGAACATCTGGCGGTATCATCCGGAGACTCAACGATACGAGATCTTCTCAGAAGGAGGCGGGAATGCGTTCGGGCTGGAAATCGATTCTGCTGGCCGAATCTTCTCGGGTCACAATGGTGGCAACACTCGTGGGTTTCACTACATACAGGGAGCCTACCTGCAGAAGGGTTTCAGTAAGCACGGTCCGCTGTCGAATCCCTATTCGTTCGGCTATTTTCCCGCGATGGAACATCACAACGTTCCTCGATTCACGCATGAATTTCTGATCTACGAGAGCAGCGGGGGGCCATTTGCGCTGCCGGACCAGTATCGAGGCAAGCTGTTCGGGGCGGCGGCCATTCTGAATCATGTCGTCATGAGCGATGTGATCCCCACGGGCTCAACCTTCAAGACGAAGGACATTGGCTATGCGATCGATTCGTCGGATACGTGGTTCCGCCCGGTTGACGTGAAGGATGGGCCAGACGGCGGCATCTATGTCGCCGATTGGTATGACGGCCAACTGGCTCATACGGCGAATTACCAGGGTGGCCTTGATCGTGAGAATGGCCGCATCTATCGAATCCGCGCTAAAACAAAAGCGAATGACGGCAAGTCTCGTGAGGGGGATCTAAAGTCGCTGACATCAGCTCAATTGGTCGAAGTGCTGGACAGCCCTGATCGCTGGCATCGAGAGACAGCGCGCCGTCTGCTTGCCGATCGAAAAGACACGACCGTGATCCCGACGCTGAAGTCCAAACTGCTGACATCGGCAGGACAGTCGGCCTTGGAATCGTTATGGGCTCTTTATCTTTCGGGCGGTCTAGATGAACCGACAGCCATCAAGGGGCTCGAGCATCCAGAGCCTCAGGTGCGGGCCTGGACCGTGCGACTACTAGGTGACGAAAAACGCTTGTCGTCCGATGTCGCCCGGTATGTTGCCAATCTGGCTCTACGCGACCCGAACATTGAAGTTCGAGCGCAACTGGCCGCGACGGCGAAGCGCCTTCCGGCCGAGCAATCACTGCCGATCATTCACAATTTGATGATGCGAGACGAAGATGCCACCGATGCTCGACAGCCACTGTTGATCTGGTGGGCATTGGAAACAACCTGTGATGTCGCCCCAGAAGCAAAGCCCTGTGAACCCGCACCGGCACACGAGCACCCTGCGTTGACCCTGGATGATCCAGAACTCTGGAAGCGGCCGCTGGTGCAGAAAGAGATCCTCCCCAGGCTGATGCGTCGGTATGCGTCAACAGGCCAACGGTCTGATCTGGCTCTGTGTGCGCAACTCTTGAAGAAGTCGCCATCAACCG
>DASYEA010000573.1:0-2191 GCA_036499265.1 Schlesneria sp.
TGCCGACAGGTTCATTTCGGGCAGACACGGAATCGATTTTCGAGCTGGCGGACAGCTCTAACGACGTGGTTTGCGAATGCTCACTTAAGGGAAAACGAATTCGCGAAGTGGGCGTCTACAGCCGACACGAGCATTTTTTCAGAATATCTTCAGAAATGCTCGGGCCGATCAAAGAGTGGCGAACACCGCTTCCGCAGCCTTCAAGGTTGCCTGAATCTCCGCCTCCGAATGAGCGGCCGAGACGAAGTTTGCTTCGTACTGGCTGCAGGCCAGGTAGACGCCGTGGTCCAGCATGCCATGGAAGTAACGGGCAAACCTGGCCGTATCGCTGTTCACGGCGACTCGATGGTCACTGACCGCGTCCTTGTTAAAGAACAGTGTGAACATGCTGCCGACTTGCGGGATCGTATGCTCCAGACCCGTTTTCGTCGCTAGTTCGGACAACCGGCTGGTCAGTTGTTGCGTCACCTGTTCCAGTCGCGGATAGGGGTTGGTGGCCTTCAGCGTCTGCAGCGTGGCGATGCCGCTCGCCATCGCTACGGGATTGCCGGACAAGGTTCCCGCCTGATAAACAGGCCCGGCCGGTGACACAACACTCATAATGTCGCGTCGTCCCCCATAGGCCCCGACCGGCATACCGCCACCAATGATCTTGCCCAAGGTCGTCATATCGGGACGGATCTGGAACCGCTCCTGGGCTCCCCCAAAGGCCACTCGAAAACCAGTCATCACTTCGTCGAAGATCAGCACGGTGCCGTGTCGATCGCACAACGTACGCAATGTCGAAAGGAACTGAGGCGTGGGAATCACGACCCCCATATTGCCGACAACAGGCTCCAGGATCACACAAGCGATCTCGTCGCCACGATTGGCGAAAGTCTCCTCCAATTGCTGGCAGTCGTTGTATTCCAGGCACAACGTGTCGGCCGTGCAGCCGGCAGGGATGCCGGGACTCGATGGAGTTCCGAGTGTCAGTGCAGCGCTTCCCGCCTTCACCAGCAGGCTATCGACATGTCCGTGATAACAGCCCGTGAACTTAATCAGCGCACTGCGACCTGTGAAACCTCGAGCGACGCGAATGGCACTCATCGTCGCTTCGGTGCCCGAATTCACCATCCGGACTAAGTCCATCGACGGGACAGCTGCGATCACCAGTTCGGCCAGTTCCGTTTCCAGTTCACACGGGGCACCGAAACTGGTTCCTTTTTCCAAAGCCTTCTGAATCGCCTGGATCACCACGGGATGACGATGCCCAAGAATGTGCGGCCCCCATGATCCGATGTAGTCGATGTAGCGGTTGCCATCGATATCGAACAGGAAGGGACCATCAGCTCGGTCCATAATCACGGGCGTTCCACCGACGCCGCCAAATGCCCGTGCCGGACTGTTCACGCCGCCCGGAATGACCTTTTGAGCGCGTGCAAAATGAGCCTGACTGCGAGATCGATCCAATGCCATGACTTTTTCCAAACACGATTGAAGCAAGAAGAAACTCAGCGAGATGACACGGCATCAGGAGTCAACGGCATCGAGCCCTTGACCGAGGCGCTCGAAGTAATCGTCGGGCATATCGACTGACTGCAGTCCACCACCTGCGGGGACCAGGCAATATGCCGTTTTCATTTCCCCAGTCGCCAGACGAGTCGGCCCTCTCCAGAATTCATAGGCGGTCGTCAATGATCGTCTGGTGCGGCGGACCACCGTCACACGGATTTCGATCTCCTCTTCGTACCGAACCGGCGCATTAAACGAGCAACTGGCAGTCACGCGTGGCCAGCCGAATAACGTGCCGTCGGGCAGCTTGTCATGAATCTTCAGGCCCAGCGATCGAAAGAAGGCATGCTCGGCCTGCTCCATGAAGCGATAGTAGTTCGCAAAATGAACGATCCCGGCCAGATCGGTTTCGAAGAATTCAACGCGGTGCGTCGTGAGAAACGGCTGTGTAGACATATTCGCAGGTTACCGGCGAAGGGCCTTGCGTTTCAATGTCGCGAGGTGGGCCCCGAGCGATCAACAGTTGCAGTTTATTCATAGCCCTGTAGCTGCGTTCGCCGGAACTCGGGTCGAGGCGGCCTCCACTTACCCTTGGTTGACAGTGACAACAAAGAACAAACCAGCCGCAGATCTCTTCACCCAAGAGATCTGCGGCTGAGTTTGTCGTCAGTGGGAGAGTGTCAGATCACTCAGAGAA
>DASYEA010000574.1:0-4190 GCA_036499265.1 Schlesneria sp.
AGCAGCCGACGATGAATCCAGCCCGCCTTCACGGTTACATGTTCAACTTCTCTCAAGGGGAGAATTTCTGCTGTCTGCTTCTTCTTTCTGTAAGGGCCTCCACATGGCATGTCTGCGATTCCGTATCTTTTGGCAAGCTCTATTAGCCATCGCGGCAGTAGTCGGAACAAGCAGTCTTGCCGAGGCGGCGACACCGGTCAAATCGCGTCCGTACGTCATTGTCAATCGGAGTACTCCCAATGCTGGCAGCGCAGTCTGGAGAGTTTCTCAGCTATGCAAGGCCTACAACTTCCCGACCGGTCTTCAAGGTGGAGGAGTCATTGGAATCCTGGAATTGGGTGGCGGGTGGAGTCAGGACGATCTGGACCTGTTCTCGGCTCTGAATAACCTGCCGGCGATTCAGGTGACGGACGTCAATGTCGACGGCACTACGAATAACTATGGCGTCGACTCTCACGCAGACACGGAAGTCGCTCTCGACATTCAGGCCGCGGCCGCCGCGTACTATTACGCCACGGGGACGATGCCGACCATTAAAGTCTTCTTCGCTCAAAACAGCGATGTCTCTTTCAAGGCAGTTATCGAGGCTGCGGTGGTCGCCAAGTGCGATGTCCTTTCCATCAGTTGGGGTGCTTCCGAAGCCGTGTGGAAATTGCAAGCACCTGGTTCCGCACAACTATTGGAAAGTGCCGCCATTACCGCGACAGCAAGTGGAATGACAATTTTTGCAGCGTCTGGCGATGACAGTTCTGGTGATGACTTCACTGGAAACAATGTCGATGTCCCGGCAGCGTGCCCACATATCATTGGCTGCGGCGGTACAAACAAGACGAAAACCACAGAAACGGTTTGGGGCGATGGCTTCCAGTACGATTCGGGCACAGGTGGCGGGTTCTCGTCCATATTCCCTGTTCAGTCATTCCAATTGAATGCCCCCAAGGCCCCGACAGGATTGGGGAGAATGGTCCCCGACATTGCTGCTTGTGCTGATCCCAATACCGGGATGCTGATCGTTTCCGGCGGGTTCGAATTTCAGGTCGGCGGCACGAGCGGGGTTGCTCCGCTGTATTCCGGTCTATTTGCCGCGTTCGGCAAGAAGCTTGGTTTTGTCTCTCCCGCATTGTGGAAGAACCCCAAGGCATTTGTGGATATCACTAAAGGCTCAAACGGCGGATATAACGCAGCCGTCGGTGCCGATCCGTGTACTGGCCTGGGCGTGCCAAACGGCGTACCGCTGACGCAACTGTTCACCAACTACACGCCTCCGCCTCCACCGATGGTGACCGCTTCCTTTGCCAACGGTGTTTTGACGATTACAGGTGATGCACAGCCGAACAACATCACCATGACGTACAAACAGACGAAGGTGTCTGGAGTCTTCACTGGTGCGACAGTCACCATCATCCCTAGCGACACCTCAACTGTCGTTAACGGTTCCTCGGCCGGAGTCACATTGCAGGTCGGCAATCAGCGATACGCCGTTAACGCAAACTTGGGCGGCGGAGATGACACGATTACATTCAATTCGTTCTATAGCTCGACGATCACCCTCATCTTGGGGGATGGCAATGACACCGCAAGTTTTCTGTACAACTCAATCTATACGCTGCTGTCGATCGATGGTGGCGAAGGAAGCGACGTTGTGACCTACCTTGGCAATGCGATCATCAAGCAAAAAGTAGTGAACGTCCCTTGATCGACTAAGTGAGACGACCGTTCGATTGTCCACGCTGGAAGCCATCTCGAGCCTTACTTCAAGGGCGCGAGTTGGCTTCTCGCTTTTCAGTTCCCCTGCTGAACTCGTGATGCCGCAAGAATTTTGGTGGCGGAGGCGTATCACTGGAATCGATCGATGGGGTTGATTGATCATCCATCGAAAGCTGAAGGCTGTCCGGCATGTTGGCTGGATCATCGATAACACGCAAGATTTCAGCCCCGACCGCGTTGAGCTTTCGTTCGAGTCGCTCGTACCCACGGTCCAGATGGTAGACGCGGCGAATAATCGACTCTCCGTCTGCAGCCATCGCGGCGAGCAACAACGCGGCACTCGCCCGCAGGTCGGACGCCATGACACAAGCTCCACTCAGTCGATTGGTCCCACTGATGATCGCGCTTGCCCCTTCGCGTCGGATGTTCGCACCCAGTCGCATCAATTCAGGGATGTGCATAAACCGATCGGGAAATACTTTGTCCGTCACAACGCTGATGCCATCAGACAGTGCGAGTAAGGCGGTCACCTGAGCTTGAACATCGGTGGGGACACCCGGGTAGGGCAGGGCGGTGACATCCACGGGCCGGGGTGCTCTGGTGGCACGAACTGTTGCTTGCGAATCACTGAATTCGACGATGGCACCCGTTGAACGCACGACGTCCGTCACGGCAGCCAAGTGGTCCGCGCAGACGTTGTCGAGAGTCAGTTCGCCCTTCGTCATCGCGGCGGCGATCATGATCGTGGCCGCTTCGATGCGATCTGGAATCACAGTGTGTTCCACAGCATCAAGATGCTTGACTCCTTCGATCCGCAGCAGAGGCGTTCCTAAGCCCTCAATTCGAGCCCCCATCGCATTCAGCATTTTGCCGAGATCGACAACTTCTGGCTCACAGGCTGCTGCAGAGATTCGAGTGACTCCTTCAGCCAAAACCGCCGCTGACATCACATTGCAAGTCCCGGTGACCGTGCTTCCAAACGAACCACCCAGGTAAATGTCTGTCCCGCGCAATCGGTCGGCGCGGGCAAAAACGTATCCACGTTCGATCGTGATCTCGGCACCTAAGGCTCGAAGACCCTTCAGATGCAAATCGATTGGTCGGTGACCGATGTTACAGCCTCCCGGCAGAGAGACGCACGCGCGCTTTCGACGAGCCAGCAGGGGACCCAGCACACAAACGCTGGCTCGCATGCGGCGGACAAGTTCATAGTCCGCCAGGCAAGGTTGCTGATCCTCGACGGTGATCTCGATGGCACCGTCGATGCGCCGAGCAACGCGAGCCCCCAGCGAGATCAGGACGTGCGACAGGGTCGTCACGTCGACGAGATCGGGAATTCCATGCAGGACAGTCGTACCCTCAGCGACAAGAGATGCCGCCATGATCGGTAGGGCGGCGTTCTTGGCTCCGCCGATCGTCACCGCTCCACGTAACGAGTGACCACCACGTACCACCAGCATGTCCATCCATGGACTCCTTGATATTCACTCGGCACGATGTTCGTCGCATTGCTAAAGACGAGCATCGAGATGCGATTCCAATCTCAAGAACCGCATCGGCATTTTCAAATCGTGCGATATTGAACCACCGGATTGAAAACCCGGCAAGGCGAGTATTGTTTCCCTCGGTTTACGAGTCGTCGCAACTGAACATCTTCAAGTTGCCTTCTTCGGACGCTAACGCCCTGCTGACTGCAGGATGCGCAACTCTTTCGGTAGCGGAAACGACACGTGTTCCTCTCGAGTCGTCACTTCCTCTAACGTTGCTCCGTATTCGCGGACCAGCCAGTCGATGCAATCCTGGACGACAACATCAGGAGCACTCGCCCCGGCCGTCACGAGGACACAGTTCACCCCCTCAAACCACTCGTGACGCAGTTCATTGGCTCCATCGATCAAGAAGGCTTTTTTCTCGAACGATGCTCCAATTTCTTTGAGTCGTCGGCTGTTGGAGCTGTTTTGACTGCCCAGTACAAGTACGACGTCGGCGTCCCTTGCCAGTTGTTTGACTGCGTCCTGTCGGTTCGTGGTCGCGTAGCAAATGTCTTCTTTCGGAGGACTATCGATCTTTGGATAGCGACTCCGGAGGGCCGCGATCACGCGACCCGCCTCGTCGACGCTCAAGGTTGTTTGAGTCAAATATGCGATCTTGGCTTCGGCAGGGAACTGGAGATTGGCAACTTCTTCGGGAGTTTCGACCAGCGTGATACTGGCCGGTGCTTCACCCATCGTACCAATGACTTCATCATGCCCTTCGTGGCCGATCAGGATGATGTGATAGCCGTCGCGTGCGTAGCGAACGGCCTCCAAATGCACTTTTGTCACCAACGGGCACGTAGCGTCAATCGTCCGCAGATCTCGCTTGCGGGATTGCTCGCGAATCTCCGGGGAGACGCCGTGCGCTGAGTACAACAGAATTGAGCCGGGCGGAACCTCGGCAATCTCGTTGACAAATTTGACGCCCTGCTGCGTAAAGCGTTCGAC
>DASYEA010000575.1:0-4772 GCA_036499265.1 Schlesneria sp.
TTCACCAGAAAACATCGGTCCAGAACAATTGTCAGGGTGCCGGCGGATACAGTTCCAGCGTCGCAGCAGGCGGCACAGGAAGTCGTGTCACGTCACAACCGACTTGAATACCGGCCGCTCGCAGTTCTGCCAAGGCGCCGGTGGAAGACACGGCCAGTTGATCGGGCAACAGTGTGCCACCAAGTTCACGAGCGAGATCGTATTTCCCGATCGCCTGAAGCCGCCGCATCTCTTCGACTCCGGCTCCGAATGTCAATGAGGAGTCGTTCTTCGGAAGCTCGGGTAATCGACTCGCATCTTGAAATTGAAAATTATCGACATACCCCCAGAGTCCGGTCAGCGCCGGCGATAGGTATCCAATATTAAGCTGACGCACGCTTCCTTCCCCCTCAAACCCAACCCAGCTATTGAGACGCGACAAGGCCTGCCCAGCACTTGTGGCACGGTCCTCATCACGCTGCAACACGGCAATTACTGTCGGATTACCCCCGCTCACACCGAGAATGGTCTGGTTAAGTTGATACTTCAGGGGTGGTGTCGGCCATTGCTGAAACTTCCCCGCCGCTACTACCACAACACCATTCAATAATGTGCATCGCCCAATCGAGACCAGATTTTCTGTGTCTCCTCGAAAGTTGAAGTGAGAGTTTCCGCCCCATGTGATAGCTGCGCATTCGCTAGCGACGAAAGACAGTTTCGTTCCATTCTGCATTCCAAATGTAGAGTTGCGCAGAAAACAGTGATCGAACATCGCGTGGAATGAATCCATTCCGGCAGGGTTTGTCAGCCAAACCGTCTGGCTGCCCATCAATGATCGCCTGTTGCTGAACGAGCAATTGCTGAAGGCAACGTTTCCCTGCTCGATCCATGAAAACACTCCTGAATAATGATTGACGAAATGAAGTCCTGCAAACGTCAAGTCAACGTTCTTCGATTTCACGAAGGGGGCATATTGTTTTCCTAATCGAACGATCGGCTGAAACCCATCTCCATTGCGGACTGTGATCGGCGCATCGGCAACCCTGGTCTTGCGTAGCAACTGTGTGCCCAGTTCCAGCAATGGCCCATTGGTCCGAACTTCAATCGCATCGCCCGGTTCGGCGACATTCAGTGCATCACAAATCGTGGGAAGCATATTGTTGCCCGACCCAACCAGCAGAGTTCGACTAAGTCGAACTCCTTCTTTTTGGTCTGCTGCTGGAGCGGCGGTTAGTAACGCTTGAGAAGGTAAGGGCTCGGCAACGGTCGGTGCCTCGGCCGTGATGGTTGCTTCAGTCTGTGACTTCGGCGCTGCAGTCAACGGTTCCCCTGAAGCAGATGGAAAGATCGAAGTCGGATCTGCAGACTTCTCAACTCGATAGATAATCCGCCGAACGGTGAGTGTCCCACCGATCAATACCGCGAAAATCGCGCAGGCCGCCAGAGGGACGACAATGCTCACGTGCTGATACCACGCCAGCGTACGCTTCTTCCGACTGCGTTTGGAAGCCGTCCCTGCATTGGTTCGTCGCTTGCCGGGCCGAGCGGCATCATCACTCTGATCCATCACAATCACTCTCGCTAATTAGAAGACTAGTACAGGCCTACAATGCCTCGAATTAAGCGTACAGATGTCTGATCTGCCGGAAACCGCGACGGACCGAGTCGAAGCTGCGCATGATAACAATTCCGTTCTTGTACAATCCGTAACATCACCACTAATCCGAAGATAGTCAGCGGGCGGACGAGGGGCCCTTTCGCAGGGATCAGCGCGCACTTTGGATAAGTATGATGGTTTAGCGGGCTTGCGCCCGGTGATCTGATCCTGTACATCGTTGTCCCTTGTCTCGTTTCAAGTCAAATGAGCGCGGAAGGTGACGATGTCAAAATCACGCTGGGGAAAATTGGGGGCAGAATTGGCGATTTAAACTGAATTCAGGTCACATATCATTCGCACGGCAACCAAGTCGTAAGGTCCGACTTTGACATCAGTTGCAACGCAATCAAGACTTGGCTCCAGCCTTTTATCAATACCCCAAGTTCAGGTTCGAATCCTAGTCGGGCATCTTTTGTTGACACTCAAAGGTGGCGGCTACAGTGAATGAGCGAAGGGACTGAGGGTTTGCGAGCTCTGAGTCTTTCTTGCTTTTCGGATGCGGTTTGGGCAGACATCTGTGTGGGTGCGATCACGAGATCACTTTATCTCCGGAGTTCAATCGTCGATCAATCCGATACGCCAATATCTGTATTTCTTGCGAATCGTTCGTCGACAACGATCGCTTTGGCTTCCGCAAGCTCAGTACTGACATTGTTGATGGCGGCAGTTGAACCCATTGCATTCGCAGGACTGGGCAGGTTCAATAAGCGTGACTAGGGCAACATCCTCGGTGGTCGAGAATTTGAATTTGGAGCAGCAGGTCGTCCGCTCGTTGCCGCGGCTTCGAAATGAATCTATGGATCTGTCAGTATGCGTTGGCTCGTTGTCGCCATCTTGGTCTTGGTTGGCGTGGGAGGCGCATTCGTTTGGCAGGTACGACAGCAGGAAATCGCGGCTGCGAAAGCTCGTGAGCGTCCTGTCGTTTGGAACAGCGTCTCAGCGCTGGGGCGGATCCGACCGCTGGACGATGTCGTGGAAGTGGGCGTCGACGCCAGCCGGCGATTGGCAAAATTGCTTGTTACTGAAGGTCAGTCGGTTAAAAAAGGGGATGTTCTCGCCTATCTGGAAGATTACGAAGAACTGAAGGCGGCCGCGGAACAGGCGGCCAGTCGGCTGCGAGGTGGTCAGACGCAATTGGCAGCGCGCCTCGATTGCGAGATGGCTCATATCTCCCGCGCCGAGGCGGATGTGAATTCGCTCAAGACCAATTACCCCAAGGATCTCGAGATTCAAGAGGCTTCGATCGAGAAACTGCAGACCGAGTTGGGGTTATCCCAACAAGAATCGGAGCGATACGAACGACTGCACCGTGCGAAGTCGGTTTCGCTGGAAGAATTCGATCGCAAAACGACGGAAGTCATTCAGCGGCGTAAAGCTCTGCAAGTGGCCGAGGCCGAACTCAGCAAGCTCAAAGCAGGCTTTCCTCTGGAGTTGGTTAAAGCCGAGAGCGATCTTGCGCTTGCCAAAGCCACACTCGCTCTGGCGCGGCCCACGATCGACATCCCAACCCTCGAGTGCAGTGTGGAATTGGCCAAGGCGCAGTTGTCGCGAGCCATCGTGAGCGCGCCAAGTGATGGCCAGATTCTCAAGATCCGGGCTCGGCCAGGCGAAGTCGTGCGCAGCCAGACGATCTTGACCATGGCCAATCTGGAGAAAATGTGCGTCGTGGCTGAAATCTATGAGACGGATCTCCTGCGGTTGCAGACCGGACAAAAGGTCGTCGTGACAGCCGCAGCGCTGACGCAGCCACTGACCGGGCATGTGCTGTTCGTGGGTCGTTCGATCAACCAGCAGGCCGTTTATGATCTCGATCCGGCCAGTCCATCGGACTCTCGTGTCGCCGAGATTCGGATTCTGCTCGACGCGGCTGACCAAGCTTCGCGGCTGGTCAATTTGCAAGTTGCTGTGGCGATCGATGCGCCCGCGGAGGCCACTCTGCCGGTCCTGACAACGGATTCCGGCCAGGGGAGCTCCCCGTGAGCGTGCCGCTGGCTTTGCGGAATGCGATGCATAACAAGCTTCGCACGCTTCTGGCTCTCTCGGCGATCACTTTTGCGGTTGTGCTGATTTTCATGCAACTCGCGCTGTTCGAAACCTGCGAGTCGTCGGCCAATGTCGTGACCGACATGTTCGACTACGACCTGCTGCTGACCTCGTCGCAGTACTACAATCTTCAGCAGCCAGGGGGCATCGACTTATCGCGGTTATATCAAGTCCGTTCCGCACCGGGTGTGACCACCGTTTGCCCGGTGTATCTTGCGATGGTGCCGCGCCGCAGTGTCGACGACGGCAGTCGCAGCATCTTGATGATGATCGGCCTGTCACCCAAAGACCCCGTCTTCACCAAGCAGGAACTGGTCGCACTGCTGCCTCGCCTGCAACGCACCGATACCGCACTGATGGACCGCCGCTCTCTGGCGAACTTTGGCACGATTCGTGAAGGCCAAGTCGCGGAGATTGCTGGCCGCCGAGTCGAGGTTGCCGGCCTGTTTTCCAACGGTGGCGGAATGAGTGCTGGTAGCTTGTTGATCGTCAGCGACCGAACTTTCAGCCATCTGGGTCTACCGTTGAACTCTGCCACGCTAGGACTGATCAAGTTGCAACCCGGAACTGATCCCGCCACGGTCGCTGATGCGTTGCGACACCGACTATCTCAAGATGTGACCGTATGGCAGCGCGGCGACTATCGTGATCGCGAAGTCAGCTATTGGGTTTGGGTCAAGCCGATTGGAGTGATGTTCCGTTCGGGAGTATTCATTGGGTTGATCGTGGGAGCTGTGATCTTGTACCAGGTCCTCGCCACTGACATCTCCAATCGGCTGCGGGAATATGCCACGATGAAGGCCATGGGTTATTCGGACGGGAGCATTCGGAAAACGGTCTTTCAACAAGGAATACTTTACGCGTTGGCCAGCTATCTGGCGGGGCTCATGGGTGCATTCGGACTGTATTGGCTGATGAGCGTGAACATCGGCATGCCCGTTCCCATGACCGTAGCGCGCGCGGGCTTCGTCTTAGGATTGGTGCTGATGTTAAGCGTCTTTTCCGGTGCGCTGGCACTTCGAAAATTGACCGCTGCCAATCCCGCTGATTTGTTCTGAGCAGGCAAAAATTCCAACTGGAGACGGTTCATGGC
>DASYEA010000576.1:0-2010 GCA_036499265.1 Schlesneria sp.
GAGCGGCCTCTGGAACTCGTGCAAGGCCCCGTTCAATACACGCCACCGGCTCAAGAGATCTCCAGCCGAAGCTCGTTGCCTTACTTCGATCCATTAGTAGTCGAAGTCCAGATGCAGGAACAGCGACTGGCGTTCGAGCAATTGTCGAACGGCCTGTTCTCATGGCTGGTTCCACTGCGCAGCAGCCCCCGCAATCAAGGAGATGGGTATGCGGCAACAGCATTTCTGGGACACCAGATCGCAGTGATTAATCGCGACATGCTGCACTTTGTGTCGCCGGTGGAAAAACGCCTGCTCTGGACCAAGGCACTGGATGACTCCGGAGAAGGGGGGCCGTTCTGGCGTCATGCGTCGCGACCACCCACCGCACCGATGGCCACAGCCAGCCGCAATGCGGACCAAATGGCGCTGCTGCAACAAGCCGCCTTCAGCGGACGATTGGCTGCCACACAGCCCAATTACATCTGCGTCTTTGGTCGTCGATCGATTTCCGTGCTGGATCCGCGCACTGGTGAACAGATGTGGCGAAAACTAGGAATTCCACAGTTCGCACAGGTCGTCGGCAACCGCGAGATGGTCTGTGTTGTCCCCCAAGACCGTTCTCAATCGGAAGCGTATCGCGCGACCGACGGCAAGCCGCTCAAAATCGACAACTTGGGCACGATGCTTGGGAACTCGCTGCAGATGCGCGGCGACTCGCTGCTGTTGCTGGAGGCCGCGTCTTCCGTTGGGCTTTTCAAACTGGGTGCTCCGAAAACAATCTTGCGATTGCATCAACCACTCACAGGACAAGATCGCTGGCGAGCCGATTTTCCCGCAGGGGCTCTCGTCACGTTACTTGATGAGAATGAACTGCTGGTTGTCCCCCGCGATGGCAAGGCCGAGCGAATCGATGTCGCGTCCGGCAAGCGAATGCCGCTGGAAGCGATTGCCGCGGATGACATGAAGGGGCGGCGGATCGAATCGTTCGGGCTGTCCGATGACGATCACATCTACTTTGTCGCCAATGTCATGGACGTGACCGGCTTCCATCACTACGGCGAAAGCCTGCCGTCCGTGCGGGCTAACGGAGTGATCTTCGCTTGGAACAGGTCCGACGGAAAACTCGCCTGGCGACAAGAAGTGAAGAACCAGAATCTGGTCGTCGATCGCTTCCGTTCAATCCCCGTGATGCTGTTTGTCACTCGCAGTTGGCAGCAAAAGGGCAACGTCAGCTTCGGCACCCTGAGTGTTCAGGCGATCCACAAGCAATCCGGCAAGGTGCTGCATAACTCGACTTCGCCTTCGATGTACAGCGGCTTTCATAGCCTGGACATCAATCTATCGGAACCGTGCATTGAACTGAAATCGTACAATCTGCGTATGCGACTGGTGCCAACCAATGGCCCGGTGGCTGAAGCGAAGCCAGCAGATGCCACGCAGCCAGCGACGAACAACTGAAGTCGTCGTTCGTCGTTTGTCATTCCCGCGGAGGCGGGAATCCAGGGAGTTGTTGGACGGCGGGATCCAGAGGACCGCTGGATTCCCGCCTCCGCGGGAATGACGAATATTGGATTGAGTCGCAGGTGGCGCGGTTCCATTCGCGATATTTGCGAAATCTTCGTCGAGTCTGAACAATCGCTACATGATCTGACGTGACAGTCTGCGCCGCTCGAAGTTTCACTCTCTCGGTACTTGCGCTTTGCTGGAGACCTCGTCAATGGTCCATCGGAAAATGGTCATCGCTTCTGTCGGCACGGTGGGCCTTCTGGGGTTCGCAATTGCGATGAACGCATCCCAGATCGGCGGTTCTGGCAGTGCGCCTTCGCATTCAGAAGCGATTGCCCTAAACAGCACGAATTTCGATGACTTCGCTGTGACGGGCAAAGAGGCCGACGCCATTTACGGAGATGTCATCCTTCGTAACGGACATCTCGCCGCAGTCATTGCTCAGCCGTTGGGAACTCGCAATGCGAATATGACGACCAAGGACGTCGCCGGCGCTCTGATCGACCTGAGTGTCCGTGGCGA
>DASYEA010000577.1:0-9315 GCA_036499265.1 Schlesneria sp.
CAAATGCCGGGTCAAGCATGGCATGAAATTTCTAGATCTGGATCACGACATTCCCCTCGATCTCACCCGGCTGACTCGCGATTCCAAAACGAATACGCAAGTCATGCCGCATGTCTGTTTCAGGGTTCGCTATCCCCATGATCCTTTATTGGAAAGCACTATTCCAGAGGACGCGATTGTAGTTTACGTGCAGATGTCGCTCACGGCGGGCCTCGATCTCGATCTACGGCAGTTCCGCAATTCCAATCCCAATTTTCCTGATGAACCGATTCTCAATCAGTTCTTTACCAATGACCAGGTCGAATCCTATCGGCAACTCGGCTATCACATCGGGATGCAGATCCTGAGTCTGGCGGGTACTACTACTCAATTAGGCGGCTGTACCGGCGCGGAAAAGTGGATTAGCGCATTTCGACAAAGCTATCTGGCAGAACGATGGCAGGCATCGCTTTCAAAGTCAGGTCAATCATTCCCATCGAACATGGGCGATGTTGTGACCGTCCGTTCGGACTTTGAAGGCAATTGCGCAATTGCGGACGCGGAAGTGACCAAATTCCTGGGCGACGCGGTTCTGCGACAGACGAGGCTAGTGTGGTTGGAATCCTTGCTGAATGAGGCGAATTCCCAGCCTCTTGAACCCGGTATGGAAAAGTCACCTGGCAAATTGGTCCAGCTATTTCTGACAGCTCATGCCTACTGCTCAGGTGGCAATTACTCATCGGCAGGTGGAGTATTCATTGCGGGTGGCAGAAACAATCTTTCGGCGATTATTGCTTGGATGTGTACACGTGAGACGGCAGATGTGTTTGACATCCAAAATAAAATCGGCGGCGAAGAGAACATTGCAAAAAGAAAAAGCCTACTGGCAAAGTTGATTCGTCAGCTAAAAGATGACGTGTTGATTTCGGCTGAGATCCCGTCCATCGCTCTGGCAGTGACGATTTTCGCCTCACGGGATTACCTCGCCCAGTCTCCACGTTCCGAATTGGTCGCCGTGATTCAGAATCTGTTAGAATGCGGAGATATCGAGAATGCGGCGCGACTGCTTGCCAATGGAGATCGGCTTAAGCACCGTTCTTACGACACCAAACCTCTAATTGAGTCATGAACTGATCCAGGGCTGCGGGTGTCGCTGCGGTCTTGGCGAGGAACGCCTCAAATCGCTCCCACGGATGTGGCCGAAGGCGTTCCATCAGGTCGTTGCGAGCAATTTCGTGCATACTTAGCGAGGCCAGGCTGGCCCGTTCATTTGAAAGAGCGACAACATACCTGTCATAACAGTGACGCCAACTCGACGTGACTTCAGCAGCTTGATTCATTTCTCCCCTCCTTGGGATTTTGAAGTATTGCAAATTTCTAGCCTTTAGCTCCATTTTCGCCTATCCCAAATTGCCTTAAGTCTTAACAAAAAGCAGCGGATTCTTGATCTGCCATGTAAACTCTTCGCTTCTGACAATTGTTTCGTAGGGCTATCGTGAGAGAATCATGCGGACTCGAATGGTTGATGCTTCCTGTCTTGCTTGGGCGAGCTTTGTTGTTAGTTTCTTGCTCGCAGACGTTCGCGCGCAGGACAAAGTTCCTGTCCCGTTGCTCACACCTGTGGAAACATGGGCTATCGCGAAAGAAGCCTACATCTATGGCTTTCCTCTGGTTGATAACTATCGCATCCAGTATTCGTATTTCGTGAATCGCGAAGGGGCCGAGTTCAAAGCTCTTTGGAATCAATTGCACAATGAAGCGCGAGTCTACACGCCCGCCGACAAGGCAATTCAGACTCCGAATTCCGATACACCCTATTCGCAACTCGGGGCGGACTTACGAGCCGAACCAATCGTGCTGACTGTGCCTGCGGTCGATCCCGCGCGTTACTACTCGTTGCAGTTCATTGATCTCTACACATTTAACTTCGCATACGTCGGCAGTCGCGCTACTGGCAGTGAAGCCGGTCACTTCCTGCTCGCGGGGCCGAACTGGAAAGGCGAGACGCCGCCGGGGATCAAGTCGGTGATTCGGTCAGAGACCGAGTTCGCGTTTGTGCTCTATCGAACTCAACTCTTTAAGCCCGACGACATCGACAACGTCAAGCAGGTTCAGGCCGGCTACAAAGTTCAGACCCTCTCCAGCTTCCTCGGTAAGCCCGCTCCTGCGGTTCCCCCAGCGATCATATTTCTGAAGCCGCTCGCGCCCGAGCAACAACGCAAGTCGCTCGAGTTTTTCCGCATCTTGAACTTTGTACTCCAGTTCTGCCCCGTTCATCCCACCGAGACAGAATTGCGAGCGAGATTCGCCCGGCTTGGGATCGGAACGAAGTCCGAATTCGATCCTGCCAGGTTCTCGCCCGAGATCGCCAAGGCGGTTGAAGATGGGATGTCCGACGCGTGGAAGGAATTCACCGAGTACAAGAAGACTGACTTGGACACCGGCAAGAAGACCAGCGCCGACGGATTCGGAACCCGTCAATTCCTGAAGAACGACTACATGGCCCGGATGAGTGGGGCCGTTCTGGGAATCTACGGCAACTCGAAAGAGGAAGCGGTGTATCCCATCTATTTCATCGACTCCGAAGGTGCCAATCTCGATGCCGCCAAACAGAAATACATCCTTCGCTTTCCGCCCGACCAGCTACCACCCGTCAACTCATTCTGGTCCCTGACAATGTACGAACTCCCCGCGAGTCTTCTGTCAGCCAATTCCATTAACCGCTATCTGATCAATTCGCCAATGCTGCCAGATTTGGTCCGAGATCCTGACGGAGGTCTGACGATTTATATGCAGCACGAAGCGCCACCAAAGGGCCAGCAGTCCAACTGGCTACCTGCTCCCAAAGGCCCCTTCTACGCGGTAATGCGACTCTATTGGCCCAAGCCATCGGCACTCGACGGCAAATGGAAAGCACCGGCGTTGCAGCGGGCCGACTGATTTTCAGTCGTGCCACGGACCTCAGTCGTGAACGAGCCTTCTAATCGAGGACGCCGCAGTTCACCGATGCCAAATGTCTTCACCTGTTGACCAAGAGCCGCATTTGAATAGCGGATGAGCGGCATCACCGGGAATCGCTGATATCAGCGGTGGCATAGATCTCAGTTGTAACCACTTCGAGTTCAATGTGCCGCGTCAATAGGATTGGAACCGAAGTCGGTGGCAGCTTCGCTCGTCGACGCCACATGATGAAGCCCGTGATGTACAGGACTGATGGAACCAGGCCGGCCAAACAGAACATCCAGCGACCGAGCAGTCCGAATGCATCCCCTGAATGCAGAGCCAACTGAATGCGAAAGTATGTGTCGGCCATTGTGTAATTCCGCCAATCGCGGGTGGCCAGACAATCTTTACGATATTGATCCACCCAGACTCGACCAACGCCGCGCAATTGTCCCACCTCGCCTGATTGACGAACAAAGACGCGATACGAATCGTCCGCCTTAAGCGGCAGCTCAATCGACATCAGCCGACAACCGGGCATGGTTTCCACAGCAACCTGCGCGGCCGCATCGGGGCCGATGGCCTGCGTGCCGGCCTCGCGAGGCTTCGATTTCACTTTGTTGGGGAGTTTGGTTTCCTTGGAGAATGCGACAATCAGCGGCTTCACCAGCTTGGGCAGTGTCAGATAGACACCAGTGATAACGATCAGCAGCAGGATTGGTGAAAACAATCCTCCCAGCGACTTGTGCAGGTCATACACGAACATCCGACTGCGGATGCCAATACCAATCCGGATTCCTTTGCGAATCAGTGGCCACCACAGCACCAGGCCGCTGCTGATGGAAACGAACGACAGCAGGGCGAGCCCTCCGAGTAACCCCTTTCCGGTGTCACCAGCCAGCAGCGTCGAGTGAAGTTTGTAGATTACCGCCATCAGTCCGCTGTCTCTTACGCGTTGTCCCAGAACCTCGGCTGTGATGGGGTCGACGAAGACTTCGGTCGTCTCGGCCTTATTGGATTGCTGAGGATCACGAAAGTGAAGAGTGAAAGTCCCCTTGTCGACACGAGGGTAGTGAACATTCACGATGCGTCCCGGAGCAGCAGGCGCCTGTTCTGCTGCCGTGATGATCTCTGCAACGGAACGTTGCGATCCCTCATGACGAGTTACCATCATCGCGGAGTTCAGCCACTCGTCGATCGCATGGTCGAAGACAATCACGCTTCCCGTGAGACCTGCGAAAGCGAACAACAACCCCACCGTCAGCCCCAACCAGCGATGGACCGTCAGCCAGACTCGACGCAGATACAATTTCATAGAAGTTTCCACGGCGAAGTCTGAGCAAGATGGTGAATCGAGAGTCGGTGTGATCAGGTTCTTGATCGACGATCGCATTTTCGAGTGTTGAGCGATCTTCTACACAATGCATCAGAAGTCGCCGACGGGAACACCATCCTGACAGGTCGCCAGTCGGCAAGCGGTTTGGAAGTCGATGTTTTCCGAAATGAATCGAACCGATCCGTCTCCGAGGACGATGTGTGCTCCACCCGTGTGGAAGCTGAATAGGTTCGATCCACCAGCACCTCCGAAGCAATTGACAAGGCACGGATCGAGTGTTGCCGTGCTCATTGTTCCATCCCGCTTGTAGTCGCGGAACGAGATCCGATTCTGTCCCGCCCAGTTGTGAAAGCGAATCTTTTGCGTGGTGCCGTCGCGTTGTCTGGCTGGTGTGTAGTTGTCCGCCCCTCCACACACTTCTCCGATCATCATCGTCATCGACAGGCCGTCCGTGATGTCCTGGAATCGCTTAGAAACTTCAGCAGGATTGGTTGCGGTACTGTAGTTCATCATGCCGACGCCGGAGAACAACGGCGTCGCGGTCGTATCCGGAGTGATCTGCGTATTCGCGACGCCTGAGTATTCGCAGATACCGCCTGAATAGCCCCCACTGCCGTCCGCGGTGAATGCTTGAGGGTCCGATACAATTTTCCATGACCCAATCGCCGGTGCCGGAGACGACGGACATTTATAGGCGGCGATCGCGGTTCGATTTAAGACCGCATTCTGGCCGACGCTGAAGTTCTGATTCTCGTTCCAGGAAGCGGTGATCGTCGCTTGATCCAACTGCGGCAGGATCGCGCGAGTCCAACTCGTCAGGGTCAGATAGTCGTTCGATGGCTGCGTCGGTGGCTCCAACTGAGTGATCGGCAGGCGGCTGTAAATATCGTAATAGTTGTGGATCGCCAGACCAATCTGCTTCAGATTGTTCTTGCACTGCGTCCGTCTGGCAGCCTCCCGCGCCTGCTGAACGGCGGGTAATAGCAACGCAATCAGCACTGCGATGATCGCAATGACGACGAGCAGCTCAATGAGCGTAAATGCATGACGTCTACGTGGAAAATGCCGCATTCCATCACCTTTGACTTAAAGACACAGAGGCCAAACGAGCAAGTCCGTCGAGCTTTGGCTGTGCTTAAGGCAATGGCTATTAGCATGCGGAAACCGGTCCCTATTTTACTGAATCTCAATCGCCGTTCCACACTTCGCTGGTTCGGACGTCCGAACTCTCTCGGAGCACCGGACCGAACATTCCAGACGGTGAATTGTGCAAGCTGCAGGCGCAGATTCAGGCAGCGATTTCCGATTCCTGAACGCTACGACGGAGTTCCTCATTCTCGATTCGGATCCAACATGAAGACGTCTCTACACCAGTCATCGCCTTCAGGGTTTCTTGCTCTTCTTCACTGGGGCCGTCAGCAGATTGATGAAGTCGGCGAATGAGTTCGCGACATCGATCAAGCGATCGTTTTCCCGCCGCATCTTCACCCTGGGTGGCTGTGTGTCATAGCACAGAAAAACAGGATCAAAATCAGTTGTTGTCGCGATCGGTATCGCCGTTTTCTCTAAATATCCTCGCCAATTGCTTGTCTCTTCCCACAATGAATCGGCGGCATCGCGATCATCGACATCGTTCAAGAAGTAGAAGCGATCGATTTGATATGACTTCTTTCCGCCGGAGCTTTGGGGAATGAAGCTATTCAGTTGCAAGGCGCCGCCGTTGCTGAAGCGAAGAAACGTCAAATAGTCTGCCGGTAAGGTCAGGCCAAATCGGGCTTCGAAATCTTTGATATCGGCCGCGGTGGGGCACGCTCCAGGGGGATCGACCAGCTTTAGGTCTCGCAGGTCGCGCTCACCGACATAGCAAGGCTGATCCGAATCAACGGACACGTGTAGCTCGGTCCCAGGTTCCAGCAGATCGATGAAATCGCCGAATGAATCTGCGACGTGAATTAAGGCCGGTGCCTCGTCATGAATACACAGCACGACGCTGGGGGGATCATTGTCGTACAACAACAGAATACCATCATCGTCCGTCGTTTGAGCGACAGCGATGACATTGCGACCCGTGGCCTGACGCCAGACCTCGGTGGAATCCCACATGCCATCAGCGTCTTTTTTGTCGCCATTCAGGAAACAGAATCCATTCACGACGCGAGGTGACGGTTCTTTGATTGCTTGCGGCTGAAAGGTGGCAGATTCGGGGCTGCCCCCGTTCTTGAATCGCAGCAAGGTGATTAAATCCTGCGGCAAACGCACACCGAAATGAGATTCGAAATTCTGAATATGCACCTCCGTGGGGCGACGAAGAGGAGCACCACGGATCTTCAGTTCTTCCAGGTTTCGCATCAATTTCGGTCCCGCAATCGCGACAGCTTACGTCTTCGGCGGCTTCCGGCGCATCGGGGGACTCAGCTTATTCTGGGTGACCCAAACCTGCAGATAAGGGATCTCGGCCGTTCCGAGGCCTACCGCTCGCGCCAGCGAATTCCAGTCGGTGTGCAGGCAATGCTTCCCTTCCTTCATGCTCCATTGCTGCTTCAGCTTTGACGCGTAACGCTGAATCTTGAACTCGGCAGCGCTCTGCCGTTGCATTTCGGATTTCTGCTTGTCGATGGCCATGAGCTACTCCGTTAATTCACTGAGTTGCGACGGTGTAAAAGTTGTATTCCTGAGCGGGGCGGCGTCAGCTCATTTGATGAGATCGATGTTTGATTGGGAGGGCGAGGCTCCTGCCGAGCCGCGCATGTCGATCGACTCACAGTAACATGCGCGGCTCGGCGGGAACCTAACCCCTCCCAAAGACTAACGTCTCTTCCCTATTCTATCCAACAGGTCTGGCCCAGTGATCGCGATATTCGCGGGTCAACAATGCGCCAGCCTGCACGTCATCGGCGATCTGCTCCTTGGCTGGATCGAAATTCACGACTCGGCCGCAACGAGTCGCGATGTTGGCCAGGTGACACAGCGCCGTCGACAGATGGTTGATCTCGATATCGGCGTTCGGCTTCGCCCCGCTCCGAATGCATTCCAGGAAGTTCTGATGATGAGCCGCCAGGTCGGGACCGCCGCCGGTCGATTCTTCGATCAACTTGTTCCTTGGACCAAAGATCTGATACTTGCCCGTCTTTCCAAGGATCAGCATTCCGTCCGTGCCGTAATAGGCGTCGCCGTTTTCGAAACCTTCCTGAACATAAGGCGACCAGATCCGCTGTTCGAAAATCAGTTGCTTCGGCTTGCCCGATTTGGTTGCGCCGGCGTACTCGAAGGCGACGTATTGCGTGTCGGCATGTTGTTGATCGTCATCGAAATAACTCTTGCCACCGAGTGCCATGATCCGATTGGGATGCGTCTCGACCCCCAGACCCCAGCGAGCGATATCGATATCGTGAACGCCGTCGTTCCCGATGTCGCCACAGCCAAAGTCATACCACCATCGCCAGATACCAGGCAGGAAGTTGGCTTGATAGGGTCGATATTTGACTGGACCAAGCCACAGATCATAGTCCAATGTCTTGGGCGGCTCTGACGGCTGCTGCTTGCCGATCGATCCACGACGCTGGCTGTTCCAGGCCTTCGCAACCAGGATCTCGCCGATCACGCCCGACTTCAGCTTATCCATTGCCTTGATGATATGAGCCGTACTGCGGCTTTGCGTCCCAACCTGCATCACAACCTTGTTGCGACGAGCGGCCTCGATCATCAATCGGCCCTCTCGCAGATTGTGCGAGCAGGGTTTTTCCACGTAGACGTGCTTGCCCGCATTGGCCGCCAGAATCGCAGCGGGGGCGTGCCAATGATCCGGTGTCGCGATCCAGACCGCCTTGATGGTCGGATCGTCCAGGACTTGACGCATGTCCTTCACGATCTTGGGAGCGGTCCCCGAGCCCCTCGTGACAGCGTCTGCCGCTTTCGCGGCTCGTTGCTCATCGACATCACAAACATAGGCGACTCGAACGCCCGGGTTGGTCGACAGCAGATTTGTATGGGCCGTCCCCATCCCGCCGGGGCCAATTACCGCGACCGGCATCCGGTCGGCATCCTCTTTCGGCTTGTCCTCTGCGTCCGACTGAGACGAGATCAGCCACGCGGCACTCGCTGCTGCGGCCATCGTCGTGGTGGATTGCTCGATGAATTCACGGCGCGTATTTGTCATGAGCGACTCCTGAGAGATCACGGGATCGATCCTGATGCCAGTTGGCCATCGTAGTCATGGCGATTCCTGCCAGCAATGAGCCGCATCATGTCGCAGATTGGGAAATGAGATGGCACAAGAGCGAGCATTCGACGTTACAATGGCCACGCTGAGCAACACGTTTCCGGATACTGAGTGTACGGTCATGAGATTTGCAGGAATTCGAAGTGAGCGGTTCGACATAGTAGACAGCACACTCCGTGTGCTGAGTTCGGCACACGGAGTGTGCCGTCTACTATGTCTGTTCATCGTCTTCGTCGCCCCGCGCAATGCACACGCCCAGGAATTCAAACTCCCCTTCACCGACCCTTCGAAGATGTTCGAACAAGCATTCGGTGAAGACACCGAAGCCGAACGCAAGGCTCTCGAAAAGATCGAAGTCTCGTTTGCCGATGAGCAACAACTCGGCAAACAGATCCTGCAGTCAGGCCTGGCATCGTTGAAGGAATCAGGGATCTCGGTCGAGTCGAAAGGACGCGATGTCGAATACCTGGAAAGTCTCGTCGCGACGCTTCGGCCGTACATGCGGAACAAGGATCGCTACAAGTCGATCAAGGTACTCGTGGCTCGATCGTCGAAGATCGACGCTCGTTCGTGTCCGGGAGGGACACTGATCTTTTTCGAAGGTCTACTCGACAATGCGGGCAGCGAAGCGGCGCTGGCTGTCATCGTCGGGCATGAACTGTCACATCTGGATCGCGGCCACCAACTGTTGCCCATCAAACGCGTGAAGATGATGGAGAAAACGTTCTCGTCGCCGCAAAACATGTCTCAGTTCATGCAGTTCGGCCCGAACATGACCAAGATGTGGGCTCGGCCGTTTCGACCCGAGGACGAACGCGATGCCGACCGTGACGGCGCA
>DASYEA010000578.1:0-5068 GCA_036499265.1 Schlesneria sp.
CGGATAACTGCAGCCAAGTTTCCCAGCCATAATTCGTACTAAAATGGGTGTGCGCGATTCTGCTTGCGAAAAATCATTTCGGGTGCCACTGGCGACGGCTTTGCGTTGCCAGTGTCTTGTCGATGTGTCGCAGAGTAAACAAGGCGTGGTGACGCTGAATATTGCATAGGCTCGCTACCCGATCAAAGCGATCGCAGCAACGTGAAGACACTGGTGGCCCAAAGCGGCTACCAGTGGCACCCAACGTGAAATCCAAAACGAGCAGAATTGCGCACGGTTATTTAGTATCCTTCAGATCGAAACTGTCGTGCCCGCGTCCGTTTACGCAGGTGGGACGCCGGTATTCGAATGTCGACTTCGAGAATTGCATGATCGCGATCTGGCACGCGCTTCGTCGGGTGCTTTAGACTGCTCGGTCTATGCATTACATTCCTGAATCCACGTGTGAGATGCTGCGCGGCGATCCGACGGCGACCGGTAGCCCGACTCGCAGCAATTTTCATTATCTGTCGGCACCGCTGTATGTTCTGACGGCGATCGTCGCTGCGTTGCTGACGGCCGACTGGTTGCTGGGGAGCGGGACACCGGTCGGGTCTAAGACTGCGGGGTGGCTGCCAGCGGGGTGGCCTAACACGCTGTTTGGCTATCGGTTGGCCTTAGTCGCGGCGGTGCTGGGCGGAGCGCGGATTCTTTATCACGCACTGGATGGGTTGCTGTCCGGACGAGTCGGAGCGGATCTCGCCCTGACGATTGCCTGCCTGGCCGCGATTGTGCTGGGAGAGCATCAAACCGCGGGACTGGTCGTATTGATCTCTTTGATCGGTGAAAGCCTGGAGGGGTACACGATCGATCGGGCTCGGTGGGCCGTGCGGCAGACATTTGCGCTGCAGCCTGCGATGGCTCATCTGACGCAGGACGGTCGCGAGCGGGATGTGCCGATTGCCGAAGTCCGTGTCGGCGATTTTGTCGTCGTTCGACCCGGCGAACGAATTCCTGCCGACGGCAAGGTGGTGTCGGGAGCGTCGGCTGTCGACCAGAGCGCCTTCTCTGGTGAAAGCCTGCCGATCGACAAGTCGGCCGGAGACAAGGTCTTCGCCGGAACACTCAATCAGTTCGGCTCACTGACCGTCGTGGCCGAACAGATCGGCATGAACACCGCGCTTGCGCAAGTCGCGGGACTCGTCGGGTCGGCGACATCTCGCAAGGCGGATCTGGAACGGATCGTCGACAAGCTGGCTCGCTGGTTCCTCCCCGCGGTCTTGCTGGCGGCGTTTTTCACCTTGGTTGGTTGGCGAATCGGTACCGGTTCGTGGCAGCGCGGGGTGATCCCCGCCCTCAGCGTGCTGGTTGTGGCGTGTCCCTGTCCGTTGGTGCTGGCGACTCCGGCAGCGGTGATGGCAGCGCTCGCCTGGCTGGCACGACGAGGTGTCGTCGTGCGGGGTTCGCAATCCTTGGAGCGACTGGCCCAAGTCGATACGTTCGCCTTCGACAAGACGGGCACGCTGACTCAGGGAGCTTTGGCACTCGGTGAGATCCTGCCCACAGCGGGACTTTCCGCGACAGAGGTCTTGCGAGTCGCCGCGATTGCTGAGCGACAGAGCGAACATCTGCTGGCGCGGCTCTTGGTCGCCGCCGCAGATCAGCGCGGGCTGACCACTGTCGCGCCCGTGCAGTTCGAATCGTTCACCGGTGCTGGTGTCGTCGCGAAAGTGCGTG
This sequence comes from Schlesneria sp., assembly GCA_036499265.1. Classification (GTDB taxonomy): domain Bacteria; phylum Planctomycetota; class Planctomycetia; order Planctomycetales; family Planctomycetaceae; genus Schlesneria. The sequence continues at coordinate 1,717 of DASYEA010000578.1, forward strand.
ATCAAGATCTGAGCGGTACCGGCGACGCTTCGGCACTTCGAACTGTCGTGGTCGGCAATCGGCGGATGCTGGATCGCGGCGAGATCGCGTTCTCGGCCGAGATCGCCGCGTTGGTGAAGAGTCGCGAAGCGGCCGGGGAATCTCCGCTGGTCGTCGCAATCGACGGTCAGGTTGTCGGCGTGATTGGCGTGCGAGAGACCGTTCGCGGGGAATCTCAGCAGGTTCTGCGGGATCTGGCCGCGGCAGGGATTAGTCGATTCGCTCTGCTGACCGGGGACAGGCCTCAACCTGCGGATGCTGTGGTCGTGGCGATGGGGCTGTTCGATCACGTCGCGACAGAACAACTCCCCGCAGATAAAGCCAAGTGGATCGAAGAGGCACAGAAAGCGGGTCACCGCGTCGCGATGGTGGGCGACGGCGTCAACGACGCTCCGGCGCTCGCCACTGCGGACGTGGGTTTGGCGCTCGGCAGAGCAGGGGCCGACCTGACTGCGGAAGCAGGCGATATCCTGTTGTTGGGCGATCCGTTGCGTCCGCTACCGGGGTTGCTGCGATTGTCGCGAGCACTGGTTCGCAACATCTGGCAAAGCATCATTCTGTTCGCATTCGGCTTCAATGGGCTGGGTGTCCTGGCAAGTTCGCTGGGGTGGCTCAGTCCGGTGGGCGCGGCCTTATTTCATGAATTGGCGTCTCTGGCCGTGATGGCGAACGCCATGCGGTTGCTGTGGTTCGAGGGCTGGTCCGAAACGACATCCGTGCGCTGGCAGTCAGGACTGCTCACCGCGGCCGATCGTTTCGCCGAAGCTCTCTCACCGTCGCGATGGATCTTCTGGTTCATGGAACACTGGCGGGTGGCGGCCAAACTGATCGGTGCCGCCGCTTTTGTGTTGTGGATGCTGTCAGGTGTCGTCCAGGTGGAAGACGACCAGCAGGCGCTGGTGACGCGGTTCGGACGCTATCGCGCCACGTTAAATGCCGGGATTGCCTGGCGCTGGCCGTGGCCGCTCGAACGCGTCACTCGCGAGCCAGTCGATCGAGTCCACAGCGTGGGGATCGGTTTTCGAACTACTGAAGTGTCGCTGAGTCGCAAGCAGACGGATGCATTGCGACCAGGCACCGTGGAATGGACCAGTTCGCACGACGACCGCGAATCGGCAGCCTCGGCGGACGAATCGCTTCTATTGACGGCCGACGAAGTCCCTGTCGAACTGACTGCGGAGGTGACGTACCGAATTCGCGATCTCAAGCAGTACACGTTCGGTGGCACTCGCCGGCCTGAAAGTGTCTTGCGGGCGGCCGCTGAAAGCGTGTTGCGCGACCTGGCGGCTCAATCGTCGCTGGATCAATTGCTGACCGATCGTCGTGCCGCGCTCGAGCGAAAATCGCTGGTCTGGCTGCAGGAGCGAATCGATACTTACGGCTTGGGAGTACAGGTGCTGGACTTGCAGTGGCTGGATGTGCATCCTCCCAAGGGAGTCGTCCCCGCGTATCGGCAAGTGGCAGACGCGTTGGAAGAACGCGAACTGCTGATCAACGAAGCCGATGCCTACGCGGATCGGATTTTGTTGGGAGCCGTCGGCGAAGCGGCAGTCCGCCAGTTGAAGCAGTCGACGCAGCCCTCCGTTGACGGAACGACGCGTCACGAATGGAAATTGGACGACACGTTATGGCAGCAACTGATGCGAACTCAGCCGGATGGTCAGCCGATTTTGTCGGGAAACGCCGCCGCGATTCTGAATGAAGCCAAAGTGAATTCCGTGAAGCGGACGTCCTCGGCAGAAGCGGATGCCGGTCGGCTGCAGAAGTTGCTCGCCCAGTATCGTAAGTCGCCGCAATTAACGATGTCGAACTTGTACTGGGACATCGTCACCCAAACCTTGGCGTCACGTTCGCTGACAATTGTTGATCCTCAAGCCGCGAACCGACAGCAGATCTGGTTGGGCGAACCGCCATCCACTCAGATGCCTTTGCCGACCCCGCCAATCATCGAGCCTGAGCCAATGCCCGAGTGATCGCTTCAATGTAAACGGCACTCTCCGAGTGCCGCCCTCGGAATACGGAGTATGATGTCTACTCTTGCGGAACAGGATGAGCCGCGCTGCGTCAGCACGCGGACGAATTTGTTGCGAAGAATAGCGGCAGTTTTCGCCGATTCCGATTGACCGTTTTTGCGAATTTCACTACATCGCAAGCCACTCGCGCGCTCTGCGAACCATTCGTTCTTTCGAATTGGACACCCCCACATGACAGTTCATCGGTTCCTGTTTGGAGCAATGGGATTGACGTTTGCGCTCGCAGCGACCGGCATGGCCGAGCAAGTGGTCGTACCCCTCTCTCTGCCAGAGATCTTTCGATCAGACCTCGAAGGCGATTCCGGTGCGATCGAGATGCCCGTCTCGGCTGCGCTACCGAGCAACGTGCCCGAATCCGCAATTGATTCAACCGAGATCATCAAATTACTGCAGGAGGCGATTGAGCAACTGTCGGCCGCTGGGCTGAAAGCGGAAACCGACGACGCGACACAACTGCTGAAGACGTTCGAGCACACGCACCCCGTTCGCTTGTCGCTCGATCTCCCCGACGCCGATCTCGTTAAACTTCGGTCTGACCTGAGTTGGGCACGCGATCGACAGTCATTGTTTTACGTCGACATCGAACTGGATCGTCGTGTTCTCCTCGCTGGAGAAATGACAGTTTGCTTGGGGAACTGTCCGAAGGCAGTGGGTGAGTACGTTTGCGATGACAGTGGTTACGATAACATCGGCTCACCTCATGCTCGCTGCTTCCTACCGGAAAAGCTGCGATCAGCACTCGAAGACGATCTGGAGGTTACTGAAGAACCAACGTCTGCCGAAGAACCGAGCAACGTGCGCAAGCCTGCCGTTCATCCCGCTTCAATTGTGAAATCGCTGCAGGAGTCGGTCGAGCGACTGTCGGCTGCAGGACTGAAAGCGGAAGCCGAAGAAGCCGCGCAACTGCTAAAGAACTTCGAGCGAAAGCATCAAGTTCGGTTGCTGATGGAAATCCAAGACGCCGATCTCACAAGACATCGATCGAAACTCGATCGCTTGCTGCGACGACTAGGTCGGTTCGACATCGATCCCGCAAGAGACGGTCGGGCTGCGAGAGTGCCGGAACTGCGAGCTGAAGAAGTAAAATTCGCCGTTGTCAGCGACGAGCGAAATTTTGACTATGGCCGCTGCCTGATCGATACGCGACCACGGCCGTTAGGCTCGTTCAGCTACACCACATCTCCGAAATTATTAGAGCAATGGCGAAAGGAGCATCGAGTCGGTGATCAACCGCTCGATGCCTGGTTCGCGGACGAAGCGTTCATCGGCTCTGTTCGCCC
>DASYEA010000579.1:0-2112 GCA_036499265.1 Schlesneria sp.
CTCGAATCCACGGAGTCACCCACTCCGCCGCATTCCACAGCGACGATGGTGTCGTTGAATTCCTTGGCGTGACCCAACAGGTGGAGAACGCGGAGCTTTCAAATGCGCCCCACCCATTCGTGTACTGTGGGTCGATCGGCCCCCTGCAAGACGCGCGGGTTGAAGGGTTTCGACACTTGCTGACTGCCGTAGCAAAACTTTTGGTTTCGAAGTGTCACTTGCGAGGAATTTTTGGAATCGATTTCATCCCGGACTCCAATGGAACACCCTGGATCCTAGAGGTGAATCCGCGCTACACAGCGTCCGTGGAAATCATTGAGCTTGCCTGCCAGCAATCATTTTTAGCGGGATTTCAGGGATCCAAAGGTCAGAAACGAACTTCCCTCGCTCCATCCTTTCTGGCCAAACAGATTCTCTACGCGGAGAATTCGCTGATCGCTCCTGCGTTCGACGTATCCGCCGGCCCTCAGTGGGAGTGGATATTGCCGACGATCGCCGATGTTCCGGTTCCGGGAACGCACATCGATGCCACATGGCCAATTTGCAGCGTCATGGCCACGGGTGCGACGCACGAAGCATGTTTGCAATCGCTGCGGGAACAAGCGAAAAATGTCCGTAATCGGCTGACAGAATAAAACCGCCACGAGTCCGTCTTAATGCTTGAGAGTTCCTGAAATGGTCCCCTCCGGCGAGAAATTGCAATAGCAGAAGACGCCCCAAAGATTTAGAGTCGTCCCACAACCCGTTCCGTTCTTGATCGGTTGGACCGCCCCCGATAAGATCAGCCTCGAATTTGGTCGCCAATTTCTGTCGCCCAACTAACTCTAATTCCTCTTTAGAAGACCATGACGAAAGCGACCGACATTCGCATTCGCAGTGCAACCTGCGCCTTCGAGTCCGTGACGTTTCGGACTCCCATCAAGTTCGGCGGACGAGTTCAGTCCAAGTCGTTTCTGATCAACGTCGATGTGGAGGTCGAATCACGGGATGGCAAGCGCCATGCCAGCGGGTTCGGCAGCATGCCCATCGGCAACGTTTGGGCCTGGCCCAGCGATAAGGTCACGACAGAGCAGGCTGAAAACGCGGTCAAGCAATTTGCTGAAGCCGTTGTTGAACTGGGATACGGCTGCAACGAGACGGGACATCCGCTCGAGCTATCGTATCACCTGTCTGCCGAATACGAACACCTTGGCAAGACGCTCTCCAACCGGTTGAAACTGCCTGAACCGATTCCGAAGCTGGCATTGGCTGTCGCCGCCAGTCCGTTTGACGCCGCTCTGCATGATGCCTATGGGCGATTACACGGCGTGAACAGTTACAACACGTTGTCCTCCAAGTTCATGTCGTACGATTTGGAAGAGTATCTGGATGATCAGTTTGCGGGCGAGTATCTCGACAAGTACACGCTGCGAGAGCCCAAAGAGCGGATGCCGCTTTATCATCTCGTTGGCGCCCTTGATCCGCTGACCGATGGCGATGTGGAAAAGAAGGTCGGCGACGGCCTGCCCGAGACATTGGGCCAATGGATCGCGTTCAACGGGCTGACCCACATGAAGATCAAGTTGTCGGGGGACAACTTTGATTGGGATGTTGACCGCACCCTCGCGGTGAATCGAGTTGCCGAACAAGCACAAGCCGCTCGCGGTTGCAAGCAATGGTTCTATTCGCTGGATTTCAACGAAAAGTGCCCGAACCCCGAGTATGTCATCGCCTTCCTGAACAAGGTGCGCGAACAATCCGCCATCACCTTTGACCGCATCCAGTACGTCGAGCAACCGACGAACCGCGACCTGAAGGCTCACCCCGACCACAAGATGCACGAAGTGGCGAAATTGAAGCCCGTCGTCATCGATGAGTCGCTGACTGATTACGATTCGTTGCTGCTGGCCCGGGATATGGGATACACCGGTGTGGCGTTGAAGGCCTGCAAAGGACACACGGAATCATTGCTGTTGGGGGCTGCGGCTCAAAAGTTCGGAATGTTCTTGTGTGTGCAGGATCTGACCTGCCCCGGCTATTCGTTCCTGCATTCGGCCAGCCTGGCCGCACGGATCCCGACTGTCGCCGCGATTGAGGGAAATGGCCGACAATATTGCCCCGCTGCGAATAAGC
>DASYEA010000580.1:0-6630 GCA_036499265.1 Schlesneria sp.
AGGTGGAATCGGTGGCTCCGATCGCGGAACTGACGAAGGTCTACTCGCTGTACCTGGAAAAGAACAAAGTTTCTGACATCACTCCTTTGAAAGCGTTGCGATTGGAGCGTCTCGATCTGAAGGATAACCAGGTCAAAGACGTGTCCCCGCTGAAGGATATGACCGAATTGCGTTATACATTCCTCGAACGCAATCAATTGAGCGATTTATCACCCCTGGTTGAGATGGCAAAGAAGGATGCCGCTGGGGAGCGGCGATTCGCCCCGTATTGGAATCTGTATCTCGCTGGCAATCCGCTTTCCGCAAATTTCAAAGGCGAACTCGCAGAACTGAGCAAAGCTGGTGTGCGAGTGAAAACTGAATAAGGCAGTCGTGGATCAAAGAAACAAACCGGCCGCGGGTCTCGTCTGTTGCGAGAGACCCGCGGCCGGTTTTGTGTTTGGTGCGATGATCAGGCAGATTAACCGCAAGCTTAGTAATTCGATGAACCTTCACCTTGGGTGCTGACACCCATGATGTCGCTGTTCGAATCACAGCTATCGATGTTGTCGCGGAATTCCGTACCGCTGCTGTAACCTTGGCAGCCTTTGATTCCCTTGACGCAGAAGGTCTGATTGATTGAACCGAAGGCGGAGCCAACGTCTTCCAGTTCGTGATTAACGTTGATTGCGACTTCCGATAGTCCCACGATCATGGCCAGCACTGCAATCGTGGAGACCAGAACCAATTCAGCGGAAACGATGAAACCGGATTCGTCATTGATCAGAGCAGCGAAAGTCGTCATGGCGGAAGGTCCTTTCTGGGACTGTTTGGTAAGTCAACTCGCGAGTTTCAACCTGCTTGATCGTCTCGCGTTGTGGTTTGGTGTCGTGTTGTGTTTCGCAGGATGAACATGATGTAAAGCAGCTTGAATGCCATTCAATTTTCGTGTTCACATTTCTTGACATCACAGCCCTAGTTGTCGCGCATAACAAACGCGGCAACAATGACTTGCAGCGGGCAAGAAAAATTCGAGAGCAGAGTTCGCGACGCAAGAACGTCCTTGTCGAACGTTGCCGAATCGCAACGTCAAGCAGTGGATGTCAGATGAGAGACATTGTCCAAGTGATCTGTTGGTAAGTCGTTAGAGCGCGCGTTTGATCACGTTGTCTACTGTTGATTTAAGGCAACGGAGAATTGCTGCTGCGGTTCGAGTCTACTGCGCGGCATCCGGAATCTTCGCATCGACGATTCCCTATTCAAACTCCTGCGGGCATACTCAAATCGTCCGTCAGGATTTTCGGTCAACGACATAGGGAGAGAACTGTGAAGCGCTTCGCCTCATGCCGCCGCCGTGCTCTATTCTTCTTGAGTCTCTCGTATTTGATCTTCAGCACCAAGCTCGGCATAGCCGCGGAGCGACCTAGTTGGATCTCTTCGGCTCGTAGCGGACTCTGGTCGGCGGAATCGACTTGGCAGGGCGGGTCAGTGCCCGCCGCTGGGTCACGAGTCCATGTGCGGGAAGGGGACAAAGTTGTCTACGATGTGAAATCGGAAACGCCGATTCGAGCGATATATGTCGCGGGCATACTCTCCTTCGCACCCGACAAGGACACGCAACTGGATGTCGGTGTTCTGAAAATTGAACCGGGAGACATGCCAAGCGAAGAGGGATTCGATTGCGAGGCGCATGTCGTGGAGTTGAAGGAGGGGCAGCCGAGACCGGCACTCGAAGTGGGGACGGCCGATCGACCGATTGCTGCGGGGCACTCCGCTTTGATTCGTCTGAATGCAGCGGAAGGTCAGGACAAACAATCGTGTCCGGCCATCGTTTGCTGTGGTGGTCGAATGGAGTTTTATGGTGCCCCACTCAGTCGCACCTAGCTGAAGCTGGGCAAGACCGCCAAAAGAGGCGACTCATCGGTGGTACTGGACGAATCCGTTTCTGGTTGGCGAGTGGGCGACCGAGTCATCATCACGGCGACACAACTCGGACGTGACATCGGTCAAGGTACGGATCGATTGCAGACGGAAGAACGCCTGATTACAGCCATCGACGGGCCGCGAATCACTTTGGACCGGTCGCTCATCAACGATCATCTCGGGGAAGGGGAGTTCCGTGGCGAAGTCGCCAATCTCAGTCGCAACGTCGTTGTGGAATCGGCAAACCTCGAGGGGGAACGTGGTCACACGATGTATCATCGCGGTTCGACAGGTTCCATCAGTTATGCCGAGTTTCGGCATTTGGGGAAGAAGAATGTCCTCGGTCGATACAGTCTGCACTTCCATCTCGCTGGCAACACGATGCGAGGCAGTTCCGTGGTGGGGGCTTCGATCTGGGGCAGCCACAACCGCTGGTTGACGATCCACGGCACCAACTATCTCGTGGTTCGTGATTGTGTCGGATACCATAGCGTTGGTCACGGGTTCTATCTGGAAGATGGCACCGAGGTCTACAACGTGCTTGATCGGAACCTGGCCATCCAATCGATGGAAGGGAAGAAACTGCCAAAACAGGTTCTGCCGTTCGATCAGAATGAAGGGTCCGGTTTCTGGTGGGCGAACAGCTTCAACACGTTCACTCGCAACGTCGCGTGCGAGAACAATCGCTATGGCTTTCGGTTTGAGGCGACTGAGACCAGTGCGATGAAAATGACATTGCCGGTCATGCAGTCTGACGGCTCAATGCAGACGACCGACATTCGCAAATTGCCGTTTGTTCGATTCGATGACAACGAGGCTCACTGTGACGGATTGTACGGCATTAACCTGGGTGAAGGCGTCAATCGGAATGGCCCCGACGAGGAACACCCTTTCGTGATGCGGAATACCAAGATCTGGGAAATCCATTACGCGTTTCGAGTGCAGTCGCCATCTGTTCTCGTCGAGAACATGCACATTCATCGATCGGTCTATGGCATCTATCACCCGAACTTCGACCGACATGTTTATCGCAACATCACGATCAGCCAGTCGGGGCGTAACGGTGATGCAGAGCCGTTCAATCGCGGACACGATGATGATTCGGTGCAGTATGGCTCGTTAACAGTCGATGGACTGACCTTCGTCGGGCACTCGAACAGCGATATGCCGCTCGTGCAGATCTCCGATGACAACCCGACTGGAACGGCCGAAACGCACCTTAGAAACGTAAGCATTGTCGATCGGCTGGATGGGAATCGACGAGCACTGGTCAATTTGGGTGGTGGTCCGCGCCCGAAGCCAAAATCCGCCACCAGCGTTCCGATTTATGTTCACCATCACTATGGTGTGGGGCGGCACGCCAAGATTGTCAGCGTCAAATCAGGAGAACTGACTGGCCAGGAGTCATCGACGTTCCGGACCGAATCCCCGCTGACAGGCAATGAATCGCGAGTGGCCGAAGTAGGCAACGTCGGCTTTCCCGAATTGTTGCACCCGATCGACGACACTCCGCCTGCAACAGTGATCACTGGTATCAAGCGGATTGGCGAGGCATGGCACGTCCGTGGCGTCTGCCAGGACAATGGAAATGTGACGCAAATCCAGATCAATGGCGAGGTGGCCGCATCACTTCGAGACAATTTCGCTGAGTGGGAGATCGTTTTGAAGTCATTGCCGGAGAAACGCATCGTTGCCATCGCTACGGACGCGGCGGGAAATAAGGAACGCCTTCGCCACGAGATCCGTGTTGAATAGACCGCGTCGCCATTTCCTCCGAAGGCTCGCGAAAGCAGGCTCCGATGCCAGCATTTTTGCGGGGCGGGCGTGTGGACGCTGCCGCTCCGACAAGTCACGATGTAGGCTTAATCAACCTTTAGCAAACACCAGCTATGGAATGAGCCAGTCGTGGAGAACACTACTACGGTGCTGCCAGCACCCCATCTGAAAACCATCGCGGTCATGCCGGCCTATAACGCCGCCTTGACGCTGGAGCGGACCGTTCGAGATATCCCTCCCGGCGCGGTTGACGAAATCATCGTGGTGGACGACTGCAGTCGAGATAACACCGTTGAGATCGCGCAGCAGTTGGGTTTGACGATCATCCGTCATGAGAAAAATCTCGGCTATGGCGGAAATCAGAAGACGTGTTATCGACACGCCCTCGACAAGGGAGCCGAAGTGGTCGTCATGATCCACCCGGACTATCAGTACGACAGCAGAGTGATCCCCATCGCAGTGGAGATCATTCGGTTGGGAACTTGCGACTTCGTGATGGGCTCCCGCATCCGAACGCGGCGGGAAGCACTGGCGGGTGGAATGCCGCCTTGGAAGTACATCGCGAATCGATGCCTGACCTTAATCGAGAACATCGTACTCGGCCAGAACCTGGGCGACTTCCACAGCGGTTTTCGGGCGTACCGCCGCGAGGTTCTGGAAACGATTCCGTACACGAAGAATTCGAACGATTTCGTCTTTGACAGTGAATTCCTGGCCCAGGCCGTCCACTTCGGCTTCAAGATCGGAGATATCCCGGTTCCGGTCCGCTATTTCGACGAAGCGAGCAGCATCAATTTCCGCCGCAGCGTGACTTATGGATTCGCGACGCTCGGAGTTCTGGCGAAGTACGCCGCGCGGCAGATAAAACTTTACCGTTCACCACTTTTCGACGCGATAAAAAAATCGCCTGACGCAGCAGAGGTGCCGGTCAATAATCCCGAAAACCAAATGTCCAGTTGACGGCTTCTGGCGGTTTTCGGTCTGAGGACTCCATGGCGTCAATGGCTATCTTCGAGCGGTTAGACGGTGCTGCGGCATAACATCGAAAGTGATGCCCCTCTGCGGTGTTTCCCGATTTCGGAAATGATCGATCTCAATTTGCTGTGCCGCTTGACCGGCGACTTGGTGAGGATAGAATCTCGCCGGTTGTGAGAGAAGTTCCAGCAGATCCAGTTGTCGGGCCAGTGAAAGTCAACCCCCGAAAGGATCAGTCGCCAGCGTTCGGCCTTTCTCCATTTGCGATTTCATTAGCCCCTCTGAATGGCGGACCTCAGACGTTCGTTCAGCGGGATTTTTTGTTGGCATTGTGAGCGCCGTTTTCAGTAGGGCGAGTTCGATCAAGCAATACGCTCGTGGGTTGAGGGATGGTTGTGGACGGAACGGCACCAGATGACTTCAAAGAATTGGTCCGGTCTCGCACAGATATCGTTCAGTTGATTGGCGAAACTGTCACCTTGCAGCCTCAGCAGGGTGGGCGAGTTTACAAGGGATTGTGTCCCTTCCACGAAGATCACAATCCTTCGTTCACGGTCAATCCCGAGCGTCAGTCCTATAAGTGCTGGGTTTGTAATGAAGGCGGTGATTGTTATTCGTTCGTGATGAAGCACGATGGGCTTCAGTTTCCGGATGCCCTCGAATTGCTGGCTCGGCGAGCGCACTTGGAGATTCCGGCCAAGCAGAGACGAAGTGCGGCAGATTCGCCCGAAAAACCACGTCTCTACGAAGTCCTGGCTTGGGCTCAGGAAGAATTTCACGCCTGTCTGCTGACATCGACCATCGCCGAACGAGCGCGACACTACTTGAAAGACCGGGGTTTTGCACAAACGACCATTTCGCGTTGTAAACTTGGGTATGCACCTGACGATCGCGAGTGGCTCCTGAAGAGAGCTAAAGGAACTTTTGATACGGATTTATTGTTGAAAGCCCGTTTGGTGAAAGAGACGGACGGTAGGGGATTTGTGGATAAGTTCAATGATCGGGTGATGTTTCCGATTCACGACGAACGTAGCCACAACGTCGGATTTGGAGGACGTATTCTTCCAGATCACTCTTGGAAAGAGGCTCCGAAGTATCTGAATAGTGACGATAGCCCCGTCTTTCACAAGAGTCGGCTTTGTTATGGGTTGAGCTGGGCTCGCGAGGCCATCAAGAAGACGGGAACGGTGCTGGTGACTGAGGGGTACACGGATTGCATCAAAGTTCATCAGGCCGGTTTGATGAACGTGGTGGCGACTTTAGGTACCGCTCTCACTGAATCGCATGTGACGCTATTGAAGCGGCTGGCTCGCACGGTAGTGCTGCTCTATGACGGAGATGCTCCTGGACAGCAGGCTTCGGAACGGGCCTTGCTAAAGTTTTTGGCTCAAGATGTGGATCTGCGGATTTTAACGTTACCCGATGATCTGGACCCGGATGAGTTCTTGGCCGAGCGTGGCGCGGCGGCGATGGAGCGAGAAATCCAGAATGCACCAGATGTCGGGGAATACGAACTGCGGCTATTGATTAAACGATACGGTGTCGAAACTTTGGACGCCCGCCAGCGTGTGCTGGATGGGATGCTAGAGTTACTGGTTGTTTCACCGGGAGTGATGGGGACGGATAAGGAAAAGCTGCTCATTAGCCGGTTGCCACCAAGACTCCGGTTGCCGGAAGAAGATGTGCGTAAACGGTTGTCCGAACTGCGCGGGCAGAAAAAAAATCCATCCAGTCGCCCGTCAGAACGGAGAGTTTCCGCAACCGAATCATCCGGAGAAGTTACGCGTAACGTGCGAAAGCGGTTGATCCTTTTACTTCAGCAAACTCAATCCAAAGACGATCAGTTGGAGTCCGAATTGCTCCAGCTCCTCTTTACTTCACCGGATATGATTGACGTAGTCCGACGTGAGATTGGAACTGATGACATCAACAATGATGTTTTGCGAGATTTGCTGACTGTCTGCTACGACCTGGCAG
>DASYEA010000581.1:0-3294 GCA_036499265.1 Schlesneria sp.
AAATCGGACGGCGATCGATCAGCTTCCAGTCATCCGTGCCCACCGCTCCGTGCTGGAAGTGTGCCACCCCGCTACGCCGCGAAATTCGAAGGCGGCCTCCATCGATCGTGATGGGATTTGTCTTCGAGGACCACTCCATATTCGAAGGATCCTTTCGCACGCCTTGCACCGCGGCCAATTCCATTTTGGATTCGGCATTTCGTCGATGAACTGCTGATAGGGCCTGCGATTCGTGTCCGAATCGGCCTCCCAATCCCAGCAGCAATTCGATTCGCGGGATCTTATAGGTGGTATCCCTGGTCGACGATTGGAAGTTGCGATAGTCGAGAGTCACTTCGAAGTCGCCGCCGACAGAAACATTATTCCATTGGACGCCTGCTGAGCTTGCGGCTGCGACTGTGCCACGACCGCGTTCGATCTTCAGACCCCCTTCCACAGGCGAGAACTTTGATGTCGGGACGGTGCCCATCAGATCCAGATGGGCCGGCTGCTTGCCTTGGAAATTCCAAGAGAATGTCGCCGGCAATTCCCCGTCTTTGAAATTGACCAACTGGGGATTGGTATTGGCTAATTCCTGGTCCTTCAGCGAAGGGAGCGTTTTGGGCCAGTTGCCTCGATAGACGACGTTCTTGACGCGAGCATCGGTGTCACCCGCGTAACGGAAGAAGCCAAAGTTGCGCAGGTTGTTCGAGTCGAGGGGACGTTCGTAAATTGTGTCGCCGTTCAAAGCTAACGTGACGATGTCGCCTTTCAGCTTCAGGCTGATCTTGTTCCAATCGCTAGCTTTCAAGGGCATCGCCGTTCCCCGACGGTAGTCCTGTTCGACGAATAGATTATCGGGGGCCAGCCCGCCGCGTTCGTATTGCGCGTCGGTCAACCAGTGAATCTTCACTCCATCTTCGGCCAGCATCATGACCATGCGACCGAGAGTCGGATGGATGTGAGTTTGCTGGGGAACATAGAAGAAGTCGTAAGAAATCTCGCCGTCTTCCAGCATCGGGCGGTGATACTGCAGCAGACTTTCGCGATGGCGGCCTTCCTGGTTGACGATCTTGTTGCCGACGATTTCTTCCCCATCTTTTTTCCACGTCGGATTGTCGCCGGACATCACGTCGTTATACATGTCGGCCCACCAACCCTGCAGATCGTCACGCTTGGACAGAAGCAATTCCGCCGGAATCTCGGGCTCTCCCGTGATCCGCAAGAATCGCGTCGATGCGGCGAATTGCTGAAAGCTGTAAATGGCCAACCATGGGTCGGTGTTGTCGCTTAGCAGAGTCTCGTGAATTAGTTGTTCGTTGACGAAATAGCTGGCCTTCTCGGGTGTGACGACCAGCTTTGCATAACACCATTCGCCGATCGGATCTAGCTTTTTGGCGAACTTGGGACCAACCCAATGGCTGTGCAGATTCCCCAAGTCGGCCGCTTCGTTCGTATATTGTGCGCCAGCCCATTGGGTGGCATACATAATCCGAGCTTCGCGCCATCCATATGTGGACAACTCGCCTTCGACCGTGAAGGAGCCTCGTAGCGGCGACTGGAAATAGATCAAATCATTGCCTTCACCCCCAAAGTGCAGCGATTCGCTGTCCTTGAATTGCCATCGGGGCACCATCCCCGCAGCCCGGTTCAGCGCGCTAGTCAACGTGTGTTGAACCCATTGGCCTTTGGGTGAGATGCCTGAGGCCGTGGGCAAAACTGCATTCTTTTCTTGCATGGCACGTGCATATTGCTTGGCGGAGCGAACCTTGATATCCCAAGGCGTTCCAACTCCCTTTCGATTGGTTGAGTCGAGCACCAGATCCAACAGATCATTGGACGCCGTACACAGTTCAGGAACGTACGAGGCTTCCCACGCGGCCACGAGTTCCGGCCAACGCTCCGTCACGGAGAGGCTATCAGGCAGTCCTTTATCACGAGGAGGCGTTAACTCTTTCAGCAGCACGGCGGCTTGCTTCAGATCCTCTGCCGAGATGGCGATCAGTACCTGCATCGCCAGGCTTGAACGGCGAAGCTGTTCCGAAGCGGGAGGAATCTTTCGAGTGAGGTCTCTCAGTTCGTCGAGCTTGCCCAACTCTTTCGCGACTGCGACAAGATCCAACGCCGGCCCAATCAATTCACCTCCACTGCGAACGCGTGTCGTTCGCCCGGTCCCTTTTGCTGCTGGTTTGCTACTGGATTGCCCAACGGGTGATAAGACGATTGGCGTGACCGGTAGCGGATCCGCCGGCGCATTGTCCGCGTAAAGCCGAAACGCTTCGTGATCAACATTCGGTAGCACCCATTTCTTGAGTGCCTGATAGCGCTCGGCGGGGGGCATTGATCGGGTTTGGAGCAGGATTCCATCCAGATCGGTGGCGCGGAACTTCTCTTCGATCACTCGGCCAAACATTGAACGATCGACATCGTTTCGATCGTGCGCTGGTGCCAGCAGATCCGACAACGTGGCTTTCGTAAGCGTCTTCGGCCAATTGCCAGTGAGCGAGACGTTTCTCACTTTGACAGCGGTGGCATACTTATCGTGATAGAAGCCGAACTGTCGGCTGTTTTCGACTTCCAGCGGACGTTCGCACACGGTCGAACCATTCACTCGAACAGTGACGATATCGTCTGTCAAAGAAATCTCGGCTTGATTCCAGGCATGGTCGTTTAACTTGACGGGATCACGTCGGATGGATGCGTCGATCAGCGTGTGATCCGGGGCCAATCCGCCATACGCATCTTCTGGATTCGAGCCGTCGGTCATCCAATGCAATTTCAGGCCGTCTGGATCGAGCAGGATCGCCAACCGATCGAAAGCGGGATGAACGTGAGTGCCGCCGGCACCATGTTCGTACCAGAACTCGTATCGCAATCGATCGCCATCGAGCAGAGGCCGTCCATAGTACAAGCGACTTTGCTGGACTGGAGCTTTGCCATATCCATTGGACGGCGTCAAGCGGCCGTGAATCATTCCGTCTTTAGACCACCAGTCGTACTCTCGGTCGTCTGCTGCCGCGTTGACGGGCGGGGTTCGAGGGGGTTGCATTTCTCCGTAGAAATCCGAGCACCAGCCCAGCAACGATTCCCCTTGCGACAGCAGCACTTCTGAGGGGACTTCGGGATTGCCTGTGATCTGAATGTTGCGGAAGCAGGTTTGCCAGACTCGATCGCACTGAAGGAAGAACCAGGGTGACGTGGTCGTTGAGTATGGTTCCGTGTGGATCAGATGCCCGTTGACCGTATATTGAATTTTTTCGGGTGTCACTGCCAGCTTGATGCGGTTGTAGTGATCGCTCCACTCTGGGGGATCTG
>DASYEA010000582.1:0-2327 GCA_036499265.1 Schlesneria sp.
GTGTTACTTCACGGCAGGCTTGGCGGTCGAATTGAAGAAGTCCCACAGCGTGTCGGTCGCGTTCAATGTGGTCGTGTTAGGGCCCATTGCGGCCAGTGGCGCGAAAGACTTGCTGCCTGGCCATTGATGTCCCTGGCCTGACAACAACAGGACCGTCAACACCGGGCCGTCCGACTTCGACGCATATTCCTCTCTCTTGATCCCGTCTTTGTCCGAGACCACTTTCGGTACCGTTTCACAGCCGATGGCTTTGGCCCAGTTTTCGAGTGATTCGGCGACGGGAGGATTGCGTCTATTGCCCCAAGGGAGCCGAACTTCGCCTCCTTCGAGCGGGACGATTGGGTCCTTCATTCCCAGGATGCACAGGGTTGGCAGTGGCTTCTTTGGTTGTGGATCTGCAACGGCCAACAAGCCGGCAACCGTTCCGACGGCTTGAAAGCGGTCCGGAAGTTCGGTGGCAAGTTTAAAAGTCATCCCGCCACCGTTGCTATGGCCGCAGCAGAACACGCGATTAATGTCGTAGGGGAGGCGATCTTTCAGCATCTCCAAAAGATCACGGATGTACGCCACATCATCAATCGCCGCACGAGGAGAACGGCTTTTCAATTGACCCGAATTCCATAACGCGGGATTCGTTGCAAAATTGGCAGGCTCACGTGGCCGCGCGGGCAAGCCGTCTGGCGCGACGACCAGAAACCCGTTCTTCTCAGCTTTCGCGGCCCAGCTGTTATGATCGAGGACGATGCGACCGTTTCCGCCTGCGCCGTGCAGTGCCAGAACCAATGCCGGAGGAGCGTCCATGCTGAATCCTTTGGGGATTTGCACATGGGCCACTCGTTCGTAGTCGCCCGACGTGATCGTTACCGAAAATCGGCCGGGCATCGGTGGCGATGGCAGAGGTACATCCTGCCCGATCACGACCGGAGAGGTGAGAAACAGCAGAAGCAGAGTGATTCGAGATGAACCGGACATGAATTATCGATACCCTGCGATGTTGATTGAACAAGCACGATCAAATCAGCTACGACGATAAACACCAATCGGGCCGCTTAGCAGCGAGACGCATTGTCTTTTTCGCTTAGTTGTCCGCTCAAGTCTATGAGAACCAAAGGAGCCAGACGTGTCTGCCGAGTACTTCCAGCGACTCATTCGCTGCCTGGACCATGAGGGCGCCGAGGAAGCTCGTGAGGTCGTGCGACGTCGTCAGCAGGCAACAGGTGCTGCCGCAGAACGTAGCGGGACCACCTTGTTGGGGTTGGCCATTCGGGACGAAGTCGGAGGGTTTGGCGGACGCGTCGCGGTGACATTCGGCAAGCGAGACCGCCGGGTGGATCTCCCTTGGTCCCGGCTTGGTGCGGGGACGCCGGTCATCGTTTGCGAAGAGAACGTCAACGATCCGACTGGATGGCGTGGAGTCGTGACCGATCGCGATCAGGCAACCATCGCGATCGCGCTGCTGGAATCGCCCGAATCCACGAACGATCGCCCCACGTATCGCATCGATGTTTCCTCTGATGAGGTCGCTCGACAGCGGCAACGCGATGCCCTGCGAAAGGCGAGTGCTGCGGAGCGTGGTCGATTGGCGGTCCTGAAACGCAGACTACAGGGCGAAGAACCGCCAGAGTTCTCTGAACGTCGGGCATGGAATCCTTTGACGCTGCTCGATGATTCGCAGCGCGCCGCTGTCGATCTCGCGCTGTCGGCCGACGATGTGGCGATCATTCACGGGCCGCCGGGGACGGGGAAGACGACCACTGTGGTGGAACTGATCAGGCAAGCGATTCGTCGTGGCGAAAAGGTTCTGGCGTGTGCTCCCAGCAATCTGGCGGTTGACAACTTGCTGGAGCGGCTGTTGGCGTTCGGAGAACGAGCGTTGCGAATCGGGCACCCCGCGCGAGTCATGCCGGCTTTGCGCGAGCAGACACTGGATATCCAGGTGGAATCGCATCCCTCGCTGAAGCTGGCTCGCGAATGGACGAAGGAAGCGTTCTCTCTTCGGCGACAGGCGGGCCGCTATGTTCGCACCGCCCCACCGGCCGGAACACGTCGTGATCTGCGGGCCGAAGCTCGGAAGCTATTGGATGATGCTCGGCAGATGGAGGCGGGGCTGGTCAATCACTTACTTGATTCGGCGACTGTGATCTGTGCCACTTTGACCGGCCTGAACGACGACATCCTGGGTGATCGTCAATTCGATCTGGTCGTGATCGACGAGGCGGCTCAGTCGACTGAACCGACCTGCTGGATCCCTCTGCTCCGTTCGCGTCGCCTGGTACTGGCAGGTGATCATTGTCAGTTGCCGCCGACGGTGCTGTCGCAAGATGCGC
>DASYEA010000583.1:0-12654 GCA_036499265.1 Schlesneria sp.
CATCCAAAGCCTATAAACTTTTGACCGGTGTCATCCAACGCATGCGATTGGCGGCAGTGGGTCGCAGTTTTTATATCGCCTTCCTGATCCTCTGTTCGGCGTTCGCGATCACGCTGCTGGTTGCTCGCCTGACCGGCCTGACTCCGGGATTCCTCGCCCCAACCAATGCGACCTGGCTGGCGATGTCTGCGCTGCCGATCCTGGCGGTATTATTCGCGCTGGTCCTGCATCGCAAGCCGACGCTCCCTGATGCGGCTCGACTGGTTGATCAATCGACCGGAGCCAAGGATCTCTATCTGACTCTGTCGCTGCTCGACACCTCCGCCGGTGAATACCAGCCGCTGGTGTTGCGATCTGCCGAAATGAAGGCCGCCGGTGTGTCACCCGAGCGAGTCGTCCCATTCACCTGGCACCAACGGTTCTGGCATGCGATCTGGTTACCCTGCCTGATCGCCGTGGGCGTCCTGTTTGTGCCTCAGCTTGATCCGTTTGGCAAGGTGGCGAAAGCCAACCTCGTCAGCAAACGTCACGAACGTCTGGCCGAAGCCAAGCACGCAACCGAAGTGCGACTGGCCGAAGTCCAGCGCAAGATCGAAGAGCACGACGAAAATAATCCGACCGACGACAAGATCGAAGAGTTGAAGCTGGCCTTCAACAAGATGCAGCCCTCAAAGAAAGACGAGAATCTCAAGGCGCTGATGTCCGAACAAAAGGACATCGGCAAGTTGTGGCGGCAATTGAGTGCCGAGCGACTGAAGGACCTGATGAGCGAATCGACCACGGGTGATCAGCAGTTCGGTTCGAACAACGAAGAAAAGCTGGAAAAGTGGCAGCAAGAACTGCAACAGGGAAGTGCGGGCGGCATCCAGAAAGAGATGCAGGATCTGAAGCAAGCGTTGCAGAAGCTGGCTCAGACAAAAGACCCCGTCAAGCGGGCCGAATTGATGCAGCAACTCAAGGAAGGCCTGGGCGACCTCGAGAAGCTGGCTCATGACAAACTGCACAACGAAGAATTGGCCTCGGCCCTCGATCGAGCCATGCAGCAACTGGAACTGTCCGAACAGAACGATCTCAGCCAGGAAGCACTCGAATCGGCGATGCAGTCACTGGAGTTGTCGCAGGCCGAGTTGAAAGAGCTTGAGCAAGCGGTGAAAGATCTGAAAGAGTTGGAACAGGCTCTGAAGACGATCCAGCAGGCGAAGAAAGTCAACGAAGGCGAAAAGCTGGACGGCGAAAAGGCAGGCGACTGCAAGACGCTGGCCGACTACGAATCGCTCTACGCCAAGATCCTGGCCGAATCAGGTGAGAGTGGCGAAGAAGAAAAAGAAGGCAACGGGATGGGGGAACGCGGGTTCGGCAAGGGGGGTGAAGCTCCCGAAGACGATTCCGTAGAAACAGGCTTCAAGACCGAACAGTCCAAGTCCGCCGTTGTCGCCGGCAAAATGCTGTTGTCCATGCAGCAAAAGGGCGAAGCCGAAAAGGGCGAAGTCGTTCGCGACTACAAAGCACTCGTCCAGACGGTCAAACAAGGGGCGATGGAAGCCTTGAACACCGAGCAGATTCCGCCCGGCTATCACGACGGCATCAAGGGTTATTTCGACGCTTTGGAAAAAGCCAAAGAAGCCAACAAGCCGAAATGATCCGAATCGAGTCGACTGACGTTCATCACGCGCCCGCATTCCTTGCGGGCGCGTTTTTTTATCGAGAGCGACGGAGTAGATTAGCCGTCTGCGGCTTGGAAGTTGGTGTCACTGAATCGATAGATGGGATAGTGGATTGGGATCTTCGCGTTCATCAAACGGTCCGTGGGTGCTGCTCCCGGTCATCGCAGCTTTGATTTTGGCCGGCCTTTGGCTCTGGCCGCGGTCCGGCAGCCAATCCGATTCACTGGTCGTGTACTGTGCTCATGATCAGGTTTACGCCGACGAAATCATCCGCGAATTCGAGCGGCAGACCGGCATCCATGTCGATGTTCGCTACGACACCGAAGCAACCAAGTCGCTGGGTCTGATCAACCTGATCGTTCAAGAACGCCTGCACCCGCGGTGCGACGTCTTCTGGAATAACGAGATGCTCGGGACGCGTGACCTGCAGTCGCAAGATCTGCTGGAACCGTACCAGGGAACCGCGTGGCAGCGGATACCCCAGAAGTACCGCGATCCCCTGGGGTACTGGGTCGGCTTTGGAGCACGTCTGCGAGTCATCATCGTGAACACCACACAGATGTCGACGGACCAGAAGTCCATTCAAAGTGCCGTTGCGTTGGACTCGTCTCGAGCCGCCATCGCCAAGCCGTTGTTTGGCACCACACTCACTCACTACACCGTCCTCTGGGATGCCTGGGGACCGGACCGCTTGAAGGCGTGGCATCATGAATTGCGGCTGCGTGGCATTCGCGAAGTGAACGGCAATGGCCCGGTCAAGGACGTCGTCGCCGGTGGAACTTGCGCCATTGGCCTGACGGATACCGATGACGTTTACGTGGCGATCGATGACCATCTGCCGGTCGACATGATTCCCGTGCGCGTCCGTATCGACTCCGAAGAGCTCACGGCATCGGCTCTCGACGCGGTCAACAAGCCAACAGACGATGGACCCGCGCTCGGATTTACCGATGCCGACGGTACAAAAACAATCTGCATCCCAAACACGGCAGCCATCATTCGCGGAACCAACCGACTGGAGGCCGCTCGCAAGTTTGTCGACTTCCTGGCCTCCGCGGAATCCGAATTGGCACTCGCGCGCTCCAAGTCGCGTCAGATTCCGCTCGGTCCAGTCGACGCCAGTCAACTACCGCCGGATATCAGCAGGATGAAGGAGTGGGCCGACGACGGCTACGACCTGCGTCTGCTGTTGCCCGCGCGTCGAGCCTGCCTGGAATGGCTGAAGTCCGAGTACTTGAAATGAGCCTCCAAGCCATTCGCGGAGTCACCCGATGAGTCTGACCGCCACCTGCTGGTGGACGCTGGTACGGACTGTCGTGCTGTGTCTGTTGGCGTGGCCGGTTTGCCGGTGGGTCGAGCGATCATTTCACGAGGTCTCGTTGGGATCTCGGTGGTTGTTCCTGATCGCGTTATTGATTCCGTTTTGTTTCCCCGAACTGCTGATCGGTTACGCATTCCGCGACTTGGCCCTCGCGCATCCCAAATGGGCGGAAGCATTGTGCAGCAGTCTGCTGTTCGTGCGGATCGTCCCCGTCGGGGCCATCGCACTGCTGGCAGCACCGCCATCGACTGTCGATTCCTTCGCGATTCATTGTCGCAGGCTGCTCGTGCGGCATCGTGGATCGCGGCGAGATTGGGTCGAGCTGGCGAAGTGCTATTGGCACGGGCCGATCATGCGCGGACTTCCCGCTCTGGCCCTGATGAGCGTCGTCGCCTTTCAAGAGTTTGAACTGGCTGCCCTGCTGCAGACGCTGAGCTGGACCGATTGGTTTGTCACGGCACAACGACTGGGCCTGGAACAAGGTGAGATGTTCCGGCAGGCGCTATGGCCTTTAGCTTGGCAACTGCCGGTCCTGGTTGGCGTCTTCTACTGGCTGATCGCACAGCGTACTCGGGCCAGTGACGATACCTCTCGTTTGGAGTTCGCAGCGGAACGTGCCAACCGTCGTGTTTATTGGCTGGGGATGGCTTGCCTCGTCGCGTTTCTGATTGCGGGATGTCTGGTTCCCTTGGGGTTCATCGGCTGGCGCACGGTGGAGGGATTCGCGATGCTGGTGAAGCAGCGATCTCAACTGACAGGGCTGATCAAGGAGATCGTGATCGCGGAAGCTATCGCCGTCAGCGCGGGACTGACCGTGTGGGCGATCAGCAGCCGTCTTCGCACAATGGCCACCTTGGGCTTGCCAGGGCTATTCGGTTCGCTGCTGCTGTCGTTGGGGTGTGTGGCGGCATTCCAATCGTCCGCGTTACATCCACTGTATGACACACCCATTCCCTGGGGCTTGGCGCTGGTGCTGTGGCTGTTGCCTCGCGCGGTGATCTTGCGGCTCTGGTTAGTGGCCTTAAGCAACAACAGTGCTATTCATACGGCGATGCTGATCAAGCAGGCGAGTGGACGTCCGTCGCGAGAAGCGTCCTCGCTGATCTGGCAACTGCGGGATCAGCCGCAGTTCCTCGCCGCCAGTCTGGTTTGCTATTGGGCCTATTGCGATTTGCCCACCGCGTACTTGTTGGCACCAACGGGCATGGCTTCTGGTCTGGTTCGGCTCTACAATTTCATGCACTTCGGCCGTTCGGCCGCACTGTCTGCGGAAGCCTTGCTCTTCTTCGGCACTCCCCTCGTGTGCGTCTTCCTGTTGTTACTGGTGAATCGAACTGCGATCGGATTGTTGTCTGGTCGACGTTGAATGACTGATAAGGTCGTTGATGAAATCGCTGTGGACTCTGAACGATGTTTCGCTTGCGGGACGCCAGTCGCCTCGACTCGACGGCGTCACGCTGCAGATTGCGCACGGCGTGACCGCGATCATCGGACAGTCCGGCGCGGGCAAAACATCGTTACTGAATCTGTTGGTCGACTTTGAGCGACCCGATCGCGGTCGTGTTGAGTTCCACGGTTCCACAACCGGCCTGCCGATCTACTGGTCGCCGCCAACTTACGGCTTGTGGCCACATCTCTCCGTTCGCGAGCATCTTTCGACAGTCAGCAGCACTCCCCAAGATGCGGCGCAAATTGAGCAACTGTTGTCAGCCTTCGATTTGATTCGCCTTGCCGACGCCCGCCCGGGTTCGTTGTCACTGGGCGAGCGATCGCGGCTGAGCGTCGCCCGAGCCGTCGCGAGCAGAGCCGGCGTCCTGGCGATGGACGAACCGCTGGCGCATGTCGATCCCGCGCGGTTCGGTGCCTACTGGGATGCGATTCGCGAGCATTGCTCCGCCCATCAGACGTCGCTCGTGTTTGCCACGCATTCGCCCGAGGTCGTCTTGCGGGAAGCGGATCACGTCGTCTGTTTGACCGAAGGCAAAGTCAGTTACGCGGGGGATGTGCAGGATCTTTATGAACAGCCCGCATCCGTCGAATTGGCGTTGATGCTCGGACCGTGCAACTGGTTGTCGAATGACGAAGGACCACGTTGGATACCCGCGCGGCAAGACTTGGCGAGCAGCAATGGCTGTGTTCGACCCGAACGATTGTCGATCTGTCTTGATCAAAGCGGTCCGGCAAAGGTCGAGGCGGCTCGGTTCGCCGGGTCGAGCGAAGAGGTGGACTTGGTACATCTGCAGGATGGGTCGCGTCGGACGTTTATTCATCGGCCTGCGGGTCGTCGCCTCCAGGCGGGAGATCACGTCCTGTTGAAAGTCCTGCTGCTGTTCGTCGCACTCCTCATGTCAGGTTGTGATTTCGGAGCTGAACCGACGCTGGCCGTGAAAAGCGAGACGTACTGGTCGATGCCACCGGAAGGCTTGCGCGTCCCCGCGCCGCGCGGCATGACCGTCGCGCCGGACGGGGAATACCTGGTCCTCGACAATGCCGGCCGGGTCCTCGCGTTCGATTCCACCGGCAAGCTGCGGCGTCACTGGTGGATGCCGGACTATTCCGTCGGTAAGCCCGAAGGGATCTGCGTCCTGAAAGATGGTCGCATCGCGGTGGCCGACACCCACTATCATCGCGTCGTCCTGTTCAATCACGACGGAGAAGTGGTCGGGATGTTCGGCAAGCTGGGGACCGGACCGGGTGAATTCATCTATCCTGTCTGCGTCGTGCAGGATGACAAAGAGAATCTGTACGTCTGTGAATACGGTAACTACAACGATCGCACTCAAAAGTTCAGGCCGGATGGAACCTATGTGGGTCAAATTGGATCGTATGGGACCGAGGACGGGCAATTTCAAAGGCCCAGCGGTGCCGCGTGGTTTGACGGCCGAATTTACGTCGTCGATGCCTTCAATAATCGCATCCAGGTCTTCGAAGAAGATGGGAAACTGTTTGCAATCTTTGGTACTTCAGACAAAATATCTGATTTGTACTATCCCTATGACATTGCGATGACCCCAACCGGAGATTTGTACGTTGTGGAATACGGTGCGGGCCGCGTGTCGAAGTACGATCGTTCGGGTAAACTGCTGGGAAGATACGGAAAAACCGGTCACGGAACCGCCGAGTTCAAGGATCCGTGGGGTTTGGCTGTTGATCGTCGGGGTCGGGTGTATGTGTGCGACACCGGCAATCGCCGGATTGTGGAACTAGAACTGTGATGCAACTCACTTCGCCGGCGAGGATTTGATGAGGCACCTGCGTCGCCTGGGCCGGTTCTTTGCGAGTTTCTTACCCGCGCCGCGCAATAAGCTGCGCTGGCCCGATGCGATTCCGTTGGCCATTTTCGCCGTCCTCTTCATCGGCGGTTGTCTGTGGTTGGAATACAGTCACACGTTGATGTTCGTCCGCCCGATCATGCTGGGACTGGCCTTGCTCGCCCCGTGGTTCTGGTGGATGCATGTCGCTGGCTATGGCGGTCTGCCAAAAGGCCGCGCTCAAGTCGCCGTCTTCGTGCGCATGCTGATACTCGGCCTGTTCGCCATGGTGCTGGCCGAACCCCGCGCGGTGCGAACCAACGACACACTGTCGGTCGTGTTCGCACTGGATGTCAGCGACTCGATCTATAGTCCGGATGACGCGATCAAGTACATCACGGAAACGGTGCAGAACCAGCGTCCCAAGGGAAACAAAGACGAGCAAAGTCTGATCATCTTCGGCAAATCTCCCGCGGTGGAATTGCCGCCAACGAAGAACTTCCCGCTGGAAGCCCTGAACTCGCAGATTGATCGCGGCGCGACGAATCTCGAACAAGCTCTCTCGATGTCTTCGGCCGTCATCAAGGAAGAGGTCCAGGGGCGCATCGTACTGGTCAGCGACGGAGTGCAGACGGAAGGAAATCTGTCGCGAACGCTGGCGGATCTCAAAGCCCGCGGCGTGGCGGTCGATGTCTTGCCAATCGATTACACCTACAACAATGAAGTCTGGTTGGAACGCCTCGATCTCCCTTCCGAAGTGAAGCTGGGCGAAACATACGAAGCGGCGATGGTGCTGTCCTCACTAAGTGACGGCGAAGGGAATTTGGTCCTGCGCGAGAACGGCAACATCATCGCGCAAACCCAGGTGAAGTACAAAGCGGGCAAAAACCGCTTCACCGTGCCGCTCACCCTGCGATCGGCCGGTTACTACGAATACACCGCGACCATCGAAGTTCCGAAGACCGAGGACAGTCTCGCTCAGAACAACACCGTGCTGAATTACATCTTCGTCGAAGGTGAAGGCAAAGTGTTACTCGTGAAAGACACGGTGGGTGACAAGCGCGATTGGGATCGGCTGGAGAAAGCGATTCGCGAAGGGGAACGAGCCGTCGAGGTGATCAACGGGTCCGACATGCCGCGCGATGCAACCTCGCTGATGCCCTACGATGCGATCATCTTCTGCAACGTCCCGCACGATGAATTCGATGCTCAGCAACTGCAGGCCGTGCGAGACGCCGTCTACAACCTGGGGTCCGGGTTCCTGATGACGGGCGGTCCGCAAAGCTTTGGGCCCGGTGGCTATCATCGCACGGTGATTGAGGACATCCTGCCGGTCTCGATGGACATCTCCCAAAAGAAGGTGCTGCCCAAGGGAGCCCTCGCCATCATTCTGCACACCTGTGAATTCCCCGAAGGCAACACGTGGGGCAAGCGCATCACTAAGCAGGCGATCAAAGTCCTGGGAGCCCAGGATGAAGTCGGCGTGCTCGCTTACACCGAAAAGGGTGAAGACTGGCTGTTTCAACTCACTCCGGCGGCCAAGTACGAAGAACTGGTGCCCCTGATCAACGGGGCTTCAATCGGCGACATGCCCAGCTTCCAGAATACCATGCAGCTCGGCCTGAACGGGCTCAAGAAGAGCGACGCGGCAACCCGGCACATGATCATCATCTCCGACGGTGACCCGGCACCGCCGACCCCCAAGTTGATCCAGGATTTCCTCGACAATCAGATCAGTGTCTCGATGGTCGCGATCTTCCCGCACGGGGGACTGGACATCTCGAAGATGCAGGGTGTCGCCGAAGTGACCGGTGGCCGCTACTACTTCCCCGAGGATCCCAATCAACTCCCCGCGATCTTCATCAAAGAATCGAAGACGCTGAAACGCAGTCTGCTACAGAACAAGACTTTCGTCCCCTCGATCGGTTTCCCATCGCCGGTCATCAAGGGGCTGGAGGGGATGCCGGAACTGAAGGGCTACGTCATCACGACGGCCAAGGGGCATCCTGCCATGCAGATCCTGAACGGTCCCCCCGACGCCGAAGACTCCGACGCGCTCGATCCTGTGTTATCGGTCTGGCAACACGGCCTGGGGAAGTCAGCGGCGTTCACCTCTGACTTCAGCACCAACTGGGGCGCGAACTGGCAGAACTGGGATCGCTTTCAGCCGTTCGTCAAACAGTTGATGACCGACATCAGCCGCGTGAAAAAAGACGGGCATCTGCGGATGTCGACGCATACGTCCGGTGGCGAAGCAGTGATCGTCGTCGAAGACTTCCATCCCGAAGAACAGTTCTTGGAATTACACGCCAAACTCTCCGGGCCGAATCAAAAGTCCGAGAACGTGACTTTGAAGCAGGTCGGGCCGCGGCGCTATCAGGGGACAGTCCCGTTGTGGGGACATGGCCGCTATCACGCGATTGCTCAGGGAACAGGCGGCGACCGCAAGGACCTGGCCTTCGGCGGGTTCATCGTTTCGTACTCGCCCGAATACCTGCGGTTCCGTTCGAACCGACAGCAGCTTCAAGAGATTGCCGATCGAACGGGCGGTCGAGTCCTCACTGGCGACCCCACCAAGGACGCTATCTATACGACCAATCGAGTCCCCAGTCGAAGTTCGCAACCGATCTTCGACTGGTTTCTGATCGCCCTGGCAATCTTGATCCCGCTGGATGTCGCATTGCGTCGAGTGCAGATCGATGTCGTCGGCATCTGGAAGACGCTGACGCTGCAACGCCGAGCCCCCGCGACGGCGACGATGGGAACACTGCTGCAGACCAAGCAGACGATCAGTGCCGCGCTGAAATCGAAACGCGAAGAACGTCCGCTGCCACCGCAATCGAGTTCCATACCGCCACGGTCCACCTCTTCGACACCGTCCACTACAGCACCAAAAACCGATCGACCCGTGCCCCCGACCCCGGGACAGGGCGAGTCGCCGACCTCGACGACCGAAAGATTGTTGGCAATGAAACGCAAACGCGACGAAGATAAATAACGCGAACCGCGATGAAAATTGAATAAGAATTGTTGAGACCTGAGCGAGGCCGTGATCGAGATGCTGAGTCTGACAATCCCCAGCAGTGAACCTCAATGCTGTGTGTCGGTGCGAAGGAGGGATAGCGACAATGACGCAACAACCCATCATCCCCAGCACTCCGACCATGGCCGCTTTATTTCGAGCAAAGGAATGGGTCGCCACAGCACTGGCCTCCAAGGGGACCGCTCGAATGCTGATGCAAATCTGGTCTCCCATGCCTATGCGGGGAATGGATCACCCTCCCACTTTTATTGACGAAGCATCGAGCGACGAGAACGCCCCGGCATCGACAACGACAAAACTGTTAATCCTGAAACAACAACAAACCACGACAGATCATCTGCCGGATAGGAGTCGAAAATGAGTGTTGCCAATGCCCCTGTGGAAGCGGTGAATGCCGAGATGCTCGAAGCGGAAGCCAAGCAGTTCCAGCAGGAATTTGCGGCCGTGCGCCAGGCGGTCAGTCGCGTGATCGTCGGCCAGGAACGTACGATCGAAGCGTCGCTGACGGCGATCTTCTGTGGCGGAAATCTCTTGCTGGAAGGTGTCCCGGGACTCGGCAAGACCGAGCTGGTGAAGGCCCTGTCGCGAGTGCTGGAACTCGACTTCCGCCGCATCCAGTTCACACCCGACCTGATGCCGGCCGACATCATCGGCACCAGCGTCATGTCCAGCGACGAGCATGGCAAGTATCGGTTCGAATTCCGCAAGGGACCGATCTTCACACAACTGCTGCTGGCCGACGAAATCAACCGTGCCTCGCCCAAGACGCAATCTGCGTTGCTGGAAACGATGCAGGAACATTCAGTCACGACCAGCGGCACGATGCATCAGTTGAAGGAACCGTTCTTCGTGCTCGCGACGCAGAACCCCATTGAGCAGGAAGGGACCTATCCGCTGCCCGAAGCGCAGTTGGACCGCTTCATGTTCAAAGTCGTCGTGCCATTTCTGAACCGTGAAGAATTGAACGAAGTCGTCAGTCGCACGATCCTGAAGACCGCCGTCGAGGTTCCCAAGATCATCGACGGCGATCGGATCATGACACTCCGCAAGACGCTCGATAAGGTCGTCGTGACGGATGCTCTGCGCGATTACGCCGTGCGACTGGTGCTGGCCACGCATCCCGGCACCGACTTCGCACCACCACGAGTCCGCCAGTTCGTCAAATGGGGAGCCAGCCCGCGAGCCGCCCAAGCCTTGATTCGCGCGGCGCGAGTGCGAGCGCTCGCCGAAGGCCGCGCGCATGTGGCCTTCGAAGACATCCGACATTTCGCGACCGAAGTGCTCGGTCACCGCATGCTGCTGAACTACGACGGCCAGGCCGAAAACCTCGACCTCGCCGAGTTGGTTGGTGAATGCGTGAAGGGCTTGCAGGAGCGGATGTAGACGTTCTCGTCGATGTTTAATGTCTCGGTCGAACAATTGTCGAAGCGCTTCTTCAATGACACGAATGCCAGTTCAACAAATGCGAATCGGCTCACGAATGAGCGCCGTGTCGGTCTTTGGGAGGGCGAGGCTCCCGCCGATCCGCGCATGTTATTGTGAGTCCATCGACATGCACGGCTCGATAGGAACTTGGGTGCCACGGTTTTGGAGTCTTCGACAAGGCCGTGTCTTCGCTCCTCGTCTTCCGACCCAAGGGGCCAGCCGTTCACTTAGCCCGGGCCCTTCGGCCAGGGAAACAGACCTTTCAAAAATATTTCAACTGGTTAAAGGTCAGTACGGCATTTGATGGCTGCTCGGTTTTCTATTCTGGTTTCACTGAACTTTGTTTGCGATGGGATTGGCTGAATGGCGGTTTGTCCGATTTGTCATGCTGAATTTGAATCCCCTCTGGCCGGGCGGTTATGTGACCGCTGCGCGGCCGAGGTGATTGCTCGCGACACGTATCGTCCGGGCGATTTGCGGTTTGTCGGGATCCTGGCGGGGTGGCTCTGTGCCGCGATCTTGTCGATGCCCGGTGCCTTTTTTGGCTACTACCTGGGCCGGGTCTTCGATCGCGCCTCGACCGGATGCCTGGTCGGTGTGATCGTGATGTCGTTGATCGGGTTGGGGATTGGCTACCTGGTCGGTCCTCGCATCTGCTTGAAGATGGAAGCTCGTCGTCGGTCTCAAACGTAACGTTGGAACGTCATGGATAACACCAGTCAATTCACGTCGCTGCTGACAAACGCGACGCTCTCACGTGTGGAGCGGATGCGGATGCTGCCGATGCGCCGTCGCACGAATCGTAGTCGCGGTGAACACCTGGCCGGAAAGGGTGGGACCAGCACCGAGTTCAACGACTACCGTGACTATGTCGCGGGTGACGACATGCGCTATGTCGACTGGAACATCTTCTCACGCCTCAATCGTCCGTACGTGAAGCAGTACCGCCACGAAGAAGAAATGCACGTCGTGGTGCTGGTTGACGCCTCGGCCTCGATGCAGTTTGGCGATAAGTTTCAACGAGCCAAGCAACTGGCCGCGTGCTTTGCCGTGATGGGGTTGATGAATATCGAAAAGGTCAGCGTGTTCGCCTGCCAGCACGCTGGTCAAACTCCGTTGATCCTGTCGCCGTGCACGGGCCGGATCAGCATGAAACGCGTCTTCAAGTTTCTGGAAGACATCCCCCCGGGTGGCGACTTTCCGATTGAGCAAGCCGTGGAATCGGTGCTGGTGCAACATCGTGGTCGCGGCATCGCGGTGCTGCTCTCTGACTTCCTGACATTCGGTGCGATGGAACGGCCGATGAACATGCTGTTCAGTGCCGGCTTGGAAGTTTTCGCCGTACAGCTACTCAGCGGGATCGAACTCAATCCCGAGTTGACGGGCGATCTGCGCTTCGTCGATTCCGAGGACGGCCACACGCTGGATGTCTCATCGGTGGGCGATCTGCTCGGCTTTTATCACGAACATCTGAATGGTCTGCAGGACTATCTTTCGACGCTCTGTCGCCAGCGCAGCGGCCGCTTCATCTGCCTCGATTCGTCACAAGCGATCGACGACATCCTGTTCGACGTGCTGAAGCGCAAAGGATGGGTCCAATGACGACAGGGAATTGCAAATTAAGAATTGCAAATTGCAAATTGCAAATTGGAAGAATTGAAGGAGTGGAGATGTTCGCTACGGGCTTCTCTCCTCTTCCTCAATTTTCAATTTGCATTTCGCAATTTGCAATTTGCAATGTCTTCTCTGCAGGGGGAATGCGATGAACTTCCCCGGCTTCTCCGCCTTAATCCACGCCTGGTGGTTCCTACTACTCATCCCGCTGATCATCTTCTATTTCTTGAAGCTTCGGCGACCGCGGATGGAGATTCCGTCTCTCGCGTTATGGCGGCAGGTGGTCAACGATCAACGCGTGAATTCACCATTCCAGAAATTCAAACGAAATCTGCT
>DASYEA010000584.1:0-3900 GCA_036499265.1 Schlesneria sp.
CTCCCGCGCTAAGTCCGTCACGGGAGTGACCAGTCCCAGATCGAGCAGGCAACTGACAAACTTTTTCGCCACAGGCCCCGCCGCCTTGCCGCCGCCACCACCCTGCTCCAACACAACCACGAAGGCCACGCGAGGTTGTTCCGCAGGAACGTAACCTGCGAACCAGGCATGATCCACGGATCCTGATTCCGCGGTTCCGGTCTTACCGGCGATGCGAATCTCTTTCATTCGAACGGTTTTGTATGCCGTGCCACCGGGATGATTCACGACTTTTTCCAACCCTTCGCGAACGTGTGCCAGCGTTTCGCTTCGCAGGTCCTCAATCGGTTGCGGTTCGGGATGAGAAAATACCGGACGGAATGTTGGTGCATCGCTCATCGAGACGGGACCAACTTCTGCCGCCAAGTGTGGCGTGACCAGTTGCCCTCCGTTGGCGACGGCCGCCATCGCTCGCACCATTTGTAGCGGAGTGACCAGCAGATCGGCCTGACCAATCACCAGGCCAAGGGTGTCGCTGGGATGCCAGCGCCGTCGCTGTCCGTTGACCATCTCTTCCGGAGACGGCAGATGCCCGACCCCTTCGGATGGCAAATCGATTCCGGTTCGCTGACCCATACCAAATCGCGTCGCCCAATCAACCAGTGGTTGAGGCCCCATCCGCCGAGCAGCCGTGAAGAAGTAAACGTTGCACGAGCAGCACAAAGCATCGTCGAGCTGCGTATTCCCGTGACCCACATGATGATGCCTGAAGATCTGGCAACGATGCTGATCGGGCCGATCAAGATACCCACGACAGGCGATCGGCGTATCGGGATTCACTTTGCCGGATTCTACGGCGGCCACTGCAGAAATGACCTTGAAGACCGACCCCGGTGGCAGCGCCATCTGCGTCGCTCGCGAAAACAGCGGCTTCCGTGGATCGTCCATCAGATCCTGCCAGCGCTGACGATCAGGATGAGTCAGCAGGTTTAAGTCAAATCGAGGTGCCGAAGCGGCCGCCAGAATTGCTCCGCTATGGACATCAATCGCGACAATACAAGCCCCCTGCGGTAATGAAGGAAATTCGGTGACAAGCTGGCTCGATTCATCGTCGACCGTCTGCGGAAGAGTCACCATCGCCAGCGCCTCATCGAGAAGCTGCTCAGATCGTCGCTGAACTTCCATATCCAATGTCAGCACCAGGTCACGGCCATGCCGAGGCTGACGCAGATCCTCGGTCGAGACAACATCACCGCGACTATTCTTCATCACGCGGCGCTGGCCACGCACACCTCGCAGGTGAGCGTCATATTTCAGCTCCAGCCCACTGCGTCCGATCGGATCACCAATCCGCAGATCAGACTCCGGCTCAGTGATCTGACGTTTTTTCGCTTCATCAGCCAACAGCAGCGTGCGGCTGCCGATGAGGTGCGATGCCAGTTCGCCTTGCGGATAAACTCGCCGCGTTTGAACATCGATTCGCAGCCCCGGATAGCGTTCTCGATGGGCCTCAATCTCAGCTTTCACGTCCGCATCGACACCGGGGACAATCGTGTGGTAACCCACTTCTTCGATCAACGGCTCGGCATCCAGCGAGCGCGTCGGTGGTTCAGTCAGCTCTTTACGAACTTGAGTCCAGATTGACATCCAACCGACGCTTGAGGGCACTGTCGAGTCGGCAGGTTTCGCATTCAATTGCTCCTGGCATTCCGCTCGTTGGCGCAGCACATCCTTACGCAGTTGGACGACGCGGTTCTGAACTTGCAACCGAGTCTCGGCCAATTCTTGCGAGCTACGTCCCGTCAACGTGGCGACAGCCTGCCACAGTTCTTCGCGACGCTTCAGCACACGTTCCTTCTCGGCAGCCACCTTCTGTTTGTCCTTGCGTTCCGCGCGATCCAAGTTGCGTAGGGCTTCACCACGCAACCATCGTTCATCGGCGGGTTGCTGGATCAAACGATAGTCCATCTGCAGGTCATAACGAGCTTCCTCGCCGGCCAGCACGCTGCCGTCTGCCGCCAGGATACGTCCATGCCGAGCCGGAATCTCTTCCTGAACTTCGTACGTCTGCTCGAACCCGTCAGCAAAATCCTGCTGCAGCGCGATCTGAAGCTGCCCCATGCGGACTACGACGGCCACCAGCGGTATCAACATACCGATCCACATCAGCGACAGGCGCAAACCAGGAGCGCGATCCGGATCCCAATCACGGGACCGATCCGCTTCCGGTACTGACCAAGTTGCCGAAGGTCGATTTAACATGAACCTGACTTCTTCCGTGGTGCCTCAAGCTAGCGAGCGGTGGCCCACTTTTGCGTCGAACGTTCGGTGATCGTCTGGATCTGTATCTTCTGACCAACCAGTCCGCGGGCCAGCAGGATCAACACGCTGGTCACGGCAGCGGTCCAAGCCGAATCTTGTACCGCTGCTGTCAGCAAAAAATGTGGATCGACTTTGCGATCTGACAGCATCGCCAGCGCCATCGGAGCCAGCATGCGCCATGCCAGACAGGTGACGATCGTCATCGCGATCAATCCCAGCGCACTGCGCGATCGCCACATCGGTTGCAGCAATTGCAGCCCCAAGGCGAGCATCGCCGCCAGCGCCAGATGAACACCCAGGCGTTCCGTCGACAGGCCATCCAGGATCAGACCAAGTAGCGCTGCGAGCAAGATCGATAGTGAGGCTTCGCAACCTGCGGCGATGACGACCAGGATGAGCGCCGGCAAGAAGGGGCGGCCCATCCCGGCCACTTCCGCAGGCACGACACTACACTGAGCCACCACGCCCACATAAATTGTCGCCAAAACTCCCAAGAATCGTAACAAGGCTATCGTTCCTTAGTCGTCACTTATGTTAGCGTTCGGCCGTCAGTCGTTCGTTGTTCACTGCAGTTCGCATGATTTGGACGCTTTGCAGATCACTGGGAACAGGAACTGGTTTGACCAAGACTTTCCATTCTGAATCAGAGGGGCCCAATGAAGCTTCGACGACTCGGCCGTAGTACAAGGGAGTCGAAGACTGTCCCTCTCGTGTCGCTGCATAAACAGCATCGCCAACGGTGACCGAATCAGAGGAAGCGATCCCTTTGAGACGGCAGAGCGGCTCGCCCTGTCCTTCCAAAATCCCCTTGGCTCCAAACACATATCCCGAGCCCGCTTGATGAACCAACTGGGCGCGGCCACGGTAGCCGGAATCGGTCAGCAGCAGGAATGTACTCGTCCACCGACCAACTCGTTCGACCTTCCCAATCACGCACCGTCCTAGCAAGACGCCATCTTCCGGCGATAGATCGCCATCTTTGCCAACATCAACCAGTGCATGTTTGCTCTTCACCACCAGTTCGGTCTCGCGAACGCCGCTCGTTTGTCCCCGATCCAGCAGCTTCCCTTTACGCCACTTCTCGGCAACTGCATCGCCAAGGACGGTCGCATCGATCAACGACGACGTGACCAGCGGGGGCAACGTGCGAATGGTTTCGGGCAGCGAATCTGTTCGAGAGTTGTGGTCCGACAGTTGAGCAAGGCGAATCTGCAGCGCGGCCGTCTGAGCCTGCTCTACTTGCAGTTGATCTCGCAGATGATCAACTTCAGTACGATGAGCCCGCTCAGACTTCGTCGAGTTGATGCTGCTGTTGCCACGAACGAACTCGGTGACTTCGCGAGCGGCCACTTGTCCAGGTCGCAATGAATCGGCCACGACCGAGCGTACCTTGGCCACGACGTTTTCGGGTGCGAAGTGCAATCCCACGCCGACCAGAACCAGCACGCAAGTGAGTGGCCCGTTCATTGACGACATTCAATCTCCCGTGGTCGTAGTCTTTGGTTAGAAGCTGCCGTCGCTGGCTTCCAAACTGTCTTTCCATTGGTGCAGATGCTCAACACAAATCGCCGTCCCGCGAATCACCGTTCGCTGTGGGTC
>DASYEA010000585.1:0-3612 GCA_036499265.1 Schlesneria sp.
ACTTGAGTAGGCGTCTTCGCGCTCAACAGGCGAATTTGACAATTGACGGGTGATCGCTTCGCTTGACGACGATCAGAGACGCGACGGTCTCCGGCAGTACGGCGGTCTCCCATTTCGGATCTACCCTTGGCCGTCATCTCGTTCCAGCGGGAAATCGACAGAATGGTCAGTGTCGACCGAACGAGGTATTGGCGGTATGAAATATCTACGTCGAGATTCACTCGTCGTCAAATTCGGATCGTACGTACGCGGCTGCGAATTCGGGCGAACCACCAATTTCAAGAGTACATCTGCCCGGAATCCGTCGCGTCAAAGGCGCTGCGATAGTGCCTAAGCGTGGGCTGTCCGTTGCCACCGTCCCAGAGGATCGCAACGACATCGAACCTACAACGCCGCTCTAACCAACCTTTCTGCTTCAGAAAAGCGAGAGCCGATCTGGTGATTTTCCGCTGTTTCGTTCGATCGACAGCTTCGGTGGGATCACCTGCGGAAGAGGAAGCACGGGTTTTGACTTCGACAAAGACGATGGTGTCGCCATCGATCGCTATCAAATCCACTTCACCGTAGTGTCCGCGGTGCTGGCGCGCAAGAATGCGAAAACCTTGGGATTCCAGATGCTTCGCGGCGACATTCTCACCACGGTCACCCAAGCGAGCGGTGGTTTGAGAGTGTCGAAACAGCTTAGTCAGCCAGTTCCACATGGCGACTCCCATGCAGTGGGAACATGACAATGGCCTTGCAACAGCACTCAATACATGTGAAACAACAGTGACGACAGCGTATTCGATGTTAAGAGTACGCTGTCGTCACAAATTGATCACGAACGCTGAATCAGGCTGAACATCAGTTCGACGCAGGGGCAGTTCCGCCCTTGCGAGCCTTCTTAGCCTGGTTGGCGGCTTCGCGTTCAGCGAGATCTACGCGTTCGACCAGCTTGGTGGCCTTACCGACGCGATCACGCAGGAAGAACAGCTTGGCGCGGCGAACTTTACCGTGACGCTTCACGTCAACCTTGGCAATCTTCGGGGAGTTGATCGGGAACGTTCGTTCTACACCTTCACCGGCAACAATGCGTCGGACGGTAAAGTTCTCACGGGTTCCACCACCACGGCGAGCGATCACGATACCAGAGAAGATCTGGACGCGTTCTTTGTCGCCTTCCTGGATCTTGGTATGAACGTCGACAGTATCACCGATTTCGAAGACCAGCCGATCCTGGCGGATATGCTTCGATTCGACCAGTTCAAGCATCTTGGGAATCATGTTTATTTCCAATCTCAATCAAGGGGCGTCAGCGGCCCAACCGTCACTCGTATCCAATTCGCGACGGGTCATCCGTCTGCGCCGTTATCAATTCTCAACAATCTCATCAGCAGCTTCTCGACCAACTCGATCAGCCGCGTCGTTGTCGTGTCCGTTCCAGGCTTTGCTGTTCTCGCCATCTGGCAATCTCACCATGATTGCCGCTTAGCAAAATGTCTGGAACCGCCATGCCTCGAAATTCGCGTGGGCGAGTGTATTGCGGGTACTCCAGCAATCCAGCTTCGCTGAACGAATCGTATTTACTACTCGTCTCGTCTCCCAAGACTCCCGGTACTAGTCGGATGACGGTGTCGATGACCAACATTGCCGGAACTTCGCCTCCATTGCAGATGAAGTCGCCCGCTGAGATTTCCAGCGGTTTCAGTCCCTGGGCAATTCGTTCATCGAATCCTTCATAACGACCGCACAACAACAACAGTCTTTCGTACGTCGCCAACTCCTGGACCAGGGCTTGGTTCAGCGGACGACCTTGCGGCGTCAACATCACCAATTGACCAGGGGTGCTGGCATCTGCCTGAACCGCTTCCACACAACCGTAGACAGGCGGGCAGGCAATCAGCATTCCGGGGCCGCCCCCGTAAGGGGTATCGTCCACCGATTTATGCTTGTCAGTCGTCCAATCGCGAATGTTCCAGAGTCGGACATCCACAAGCTGATTATCGATGGCTCGCTTCAACAGGCTCTGTTGAAGATAGCTTTGAAACAACTCGGGAAACAGACTTAGGACATCAAATCGCATCTCGGTCGACCACACGTTTCATCAGTGTCATGTGACAAACACAACTGCTCATCACAGGTCACGCCATATTATTCAGCAGCAGCTTCCGCCTCGGCTGGAGCTTCACCTTCAACTGTAGCAGGCGCTTCAGGTGCGGGTTCCTTTGGAGCGATCATCGGTGGTGGGGGAGCGGCAACACCGAACCGATTGGTCTTCACCTTCTTGACGAGGGTGGCGACGCGCTCGGACATGCTGGCGCCGACCGACAGCCAGTAATCGACGCGATCCATCTTGACGAGGACTCGCTTCGACTTGTCGGCAACCGACGTATCGTACCAGCCCACTTCTTCGATCGCTTTACCTTCACGATGGACTCGGGAATCCATAACGCAGATCCGGTAGAACGGACGATGCTTACGTCCGATTTTCTTCATACGAATTCTTACTGCCACTCAAATCTCCTTCTGTCAAAATCCAACAGTTGTTGACAAGTTCCGTGCGGTTTACCGATTCCGCTTCTTTTGCTTTTTGGCGTCTTTACGAGCCTTCTTCTTCTTTTCATCAGCCAGGCGCTGATCGGCTGGCCCCAGCTTGCCACTCTTTTTCACTGTGGCGAGCTGCGCCCCAGGGTTTAGCAAACCGCTGCCGGCAAGGTCCTTGACGGCTTTCATTTTGTCCATCGTTCCCATGCCAGCCATCTTTTGCATCATCCCGGACATGTTCTGAAAGTCCTTGATGAGCCGATTGATATCCGCCGGCTGAGTACCACTGCCGTTGGCAATGCGGTGCCTTCGGCTGCGATCGATGCGATCGGGATTGTTCCGCTCGAACTTCGTCATCGAACTGATAATCGCATCGATGCGATTCATGTCCGATTCGGCGTCAATATCTGGATTCGAATCCATCAATCCGCCAAGCCCGGGAATCATCTTCATCAGATCCCGCAATGAACCCATGCGACGGATCATCTTCATCTGGTTGCGGAAGTCCTCGAGTGAGAACTTGCCGGCCATCATTTTCTTTTGTTGACGCTCGACTTCGTCGGCATCCATCTCACGCTGGGCGCGTTCGACGAGCGAAACGACATCGCCCATGCCGAGAATGCGTCCCGCCATTCGGTCAGGATGGAACGGTTCCAGACGGTCAAGCTGTTCGCCGACGCCGATAAACTTGATCGGAACGCCGGTCACTTCTTTGACGCTGATCGCCGCACCACCGCGGGTATCACCGTCAAGCTTTGTGAGTATGACGCCATCGAGCTCCAAAGCTTCGTTAAAAGCTTTGGCACTGTTGACCGCGTCTTGACCGGTCATCGCATCGCAAACAAGCAGGATCTGATCCGGCTGGATCTTGACGTCGATTTGCTTCAGTTCGGTCATCAACGCCGAGTCGACGTGCAGTCGGCCGGCGGTGTCGAAGATGATGACATCCACACCCGCCTGCTTCGCAGCGGCGAGACCATTGACGCAGACTTTGAACGGTGTCGTGCCTGCTGGAGGCTCGGAATAAACGGGAATATCAAGTTGCTGGCCGATGACCTTCAACTGCTCGATGGCGGCGGGACGTTGCAG
>DASYEA010000586.1:0-5435 GCA_036499265.1 Schlesneria sp.
CAACTCTTGGAAGCGAAGTCGGAGATTGCTCGGATCGTGACAGCAGATGTCGCGGAGATGGAGGCCAGCGGGGCTCGGTTGGCTCGGTTCGGAGATCGACTATTGCCGCTGGTGCAGGAGCAGCGACAACTGGCAACGTCCGATCAAGATCGCGAACGGCTCGATTGGTTGCGGTATCGTGTAGTGGCCTCGGACGCATTGGTCCTCAAGTGGCCGGGCGGCCTGCTGCGGCTGGTGTCGACCGATGCGAAGACTCGGCGTGACGCCGCAAGCGAACTGGCCACAATGGTGATTCACGGCGACGAACCGTTGCTGATCGAACTGTTTGGGCATCCCGATTCGTTCGTGCGCGAACTGAGTCTGAAGGCGTTGCATGACGTTGGCGGTCAGCGGGCGGCGACCGAGCTATCGCGGTTGCTGGCGGACCCTGAACCGAATGTTCGCGCGGCGGTGCTCAAGCAGATGGCCGAAAGCCCCTCGGCGAAACTGGTGCCGCAGATTGCCAAATACATTGCCGGTGAAACCGATCCCGATTTGATTGTACACGCCGCTCGACTGCTGCGAGAAGTGAAGAACGAAGCGGCTTTGGCATGCTTGGTGACGTTGTTTCAACACGCGAACTGGCAAGTGCGTGCCGAGGCGGCCGAAGCGGTTGGCGAATGTGTTTCTGATCGCAATTCTGGTCAACAAGAGATCGAGCCCGAAGCCAAAGCGGACGCCTATACGGCCTTGCTGGTACTGCTGAACGACAGCGACGGCTTTGTCGTCAGTCGAGCGGTGCTCGCTTTTAAGGGAAGTGATTTTGCAATCGCGGCGAATCCGTTGGCGAAGGCGGCGGAGCAGCATCCCGATTTGGCGACCATCGTTTCTGAAGCATTGGCTTCGGGGTCGAAGATGCAGGAGAAAGGGGTACCGATTCTGGAAGGGTGGCTGACGCATCCCAACGACAGCCTGCGCGCCGCAGCAGTTCGCGCCATGCACGAAGCCGGTCAGCTCGATGGTGAAACCCAGTTGATCGCGGCGCTGGCCGATTCCAGCGAAAGAGTTCGAACGGCCGCGGCAAACATGCTGCTGCAGGTCTGTGATTCTGAGCGTCCTGTGATCAGTCGCACGAAGGATAACGCGGATGCCGAAAAGGGATCACCTTATGAAGAATGGCTATCGGAATTCAGATCAGGCGAACGATCGAAGTGGCTGGACAATGCGATTGAGCCGTTGAAAAAGATGACCGAGTCTGCCTCAACTGCCGAGCGTATTGACGCTGGATTGGTCCTGGTGGCGTTGGGTGTGGACGGAACTCTAAACCCGTTGTTAGAACTTTCCGCGCGCGAACCAATGACCGTCGTACAGGTCGCGGCATCGCTGAAATGGTTGCCTTGGGCCGATCGCGAGAAAACCTTCAATCAGTTGAAGCCGCTTGCTGCGGATCAGGAATCGCTTGGACGGCTGTGCTTTGAACTGGTCGCCTTGCGCGATGTTCGTGCCAAAGATCTGTTGTGGTCGGCCCTGGCGAACGAGCAGGTGGATATGGCGGTCGCCCAGACCGTGCATGCGTGTCTGCTGCAGGCTCACGGACTGTCGATGTACAACCAATATTATGATCAGGATATGCCGCGAACGCCGATTGGCTTCAACGCGGCAGAAGTCGCGACGTTGGTGACGAAGTCTGAGCATGAGTGGCAGCGCCGGGTCGGTTTAGCGCTGTTGCTGCAGTTTGATGTCGAATCGGCTGTGACAGCGGCGAAGATCGTCATGAGCGACGAGAAGGCCGCGAAGTCACTGCGCGTTGATGCCTTTATCACGACTTTGATTGGCGACAAACCAGCAGCGGCACGCGCGACGGCCGTGGCGAGGTTGGTCGAGCAAAACGAACTATTTGCACCGACCGCCATCGCTTTCCTGACGACTCATCGGACGCTGACGGCATTTGCCGATGGCCACTTCCATCTTCCTGCCGACGTGGCGCAGCAGACTGAAGAGGTTGGCAGCAAAGATCTGCTCACGTTGCTGAAGCCAGAACAATTGAAGCCGTATCAACGGAGCAGTGATGCACCGACAGCGGCGAGGGCCAGCTATTTAATGGCGATGCTGGGGGATCCCAGCGGCTTGGATCGGCTGCTCGACTACTGGAAGCAGATGAAATCGGATGACGACTGGAACAAGCTGGCCTACGAGGCGATCTCGGCTGGCGACGACCCCAAGTATGTGCCGATCCTCGAGCAGATTTATGAAACGCTTCACAAAGAGGACTCGCACCTGATGCGGGACTTTTACTGGTCAATCCGGACCATGCACGGTCCCGAAATTCTAAAGCTGCGGAAACGAATCCGGGACGAAGTTGGGATGGATCAACTTCGTTAATAGTTTCGCCGTCTACTGAACGTCACTTCACAGAACATCCGTTCCCCGTCGCGAGAGGTCGTCCGATGCATCGTGTTTTGTTCACCCTGGCAGCAGTGTATCTGGTCAGTCTTCCGCTGGTGTCCCTTCAAGCTCAGGAGCCTGCGACCGGGGGTGGTATTCAGGCGAGCGGCATGGCGACGATTGAACGGCCTGCGGAAGTGATGCGGATGCAGGTCGAGATTCTGGCGAAATCTGCCAAAGATCTGCCCGATGCTTTGGCCAAGCTGAAGACTCGACGAACCAAGGTGGAGAAGGTGCTGGAATCATTGGGAGCGGATAAGAAAACGATCACGTTCGGCGAGTTGCGGATCGATGAATCTCAAGATGCAAATCTTGCTCGGATGGAAATGATGATGCACCAACGGTTATCGCAACGAGGCAAGAAGCTGACCAAAGACGTTGTCGCGAAACCGGTGCGGGTGGCCATGCGATTGACCGCAGAGTGGCGGTTGAAAGAGGGCGACGCGACATCGCAACTTCTGGAGTCCAAGAAACTGCAGGATGCCATCAAGGCCGCGGATTTGGCGGGGGTGAAGGAGACCGAAGAGCAGACTGCCGAGGAGGCGGAGATCGCGGAAGAGATGGAAGAACCGGTCAATCCCTGGGGTGGGCAGAACCAAACCAAACCAGGCGAGCCGCAATTCACATTCACGGCGAAGATTCCGGCGGCAGATCGCGAGAAGGCGATGGCGGAAGCCTTTCGTAAAGCTCGGGCTGAAGCCGAACAACTCGCGAAAGCCGCAGAAGTCGGACTGGGCCGTCTCCAAAGCGTGCAGGCCAATTCGGCCGTCGATGCCGAGGATTTCGAGGTTTACCGCCAATACGGACTTCCCTATCACGGTAGTGCCGACCAATCGAAAGGTGATGATGCGACGGGTCTCAAGCCGGGAATGCTGAAATTGCGGGTTGGAGTGACTGCGTCGTTCG
The DNA here is from genome assembly GCA_036499265.1 of Schlesneria sp. Classification (GTDB taxonomy): domain Bacteria; phylum Planctomycetota; class Planctomycetia; order Planctomycetales; family Planctomycetaceae; genus Schlesneria. Next base: position 3,331 of record DASYEA010000586.1, read on the forward strand.
CCATTAAGTAATGCGAGTATTCACCCATCAAGTCGTTGTAACACTATTGGCCAAAACGATTTTCAGTACGGCAAACCGAACTTGGGCCATTGACAATCATCACCTGGAAATCCTAGGGTGGATACCCCTTGTTTTTTCATTCCCATTATTCCGGGAGGAACACCATGTCTCGCTTACGTCGTCGCGGTTTTACGTTGATTGAATTGTTGGTGGTGATTGCGATCATCGCCGTGCTGATCGCCTTGTTGTTGCCAGCGGTGCAGCAAGCCCGCGAGGCGGCTCGCCGCACACAGTGCAAGAATCAGTTGAAGCAGTGGGGGTTGGCGATGCACAACTACCACGACACCAGCAGTTTGCTCCCGTTCGCGGCATCAAATGCTGGGTCACCTAGTCTTCGGCACACTTACGTTCCCGGGATGTGGCCGTTCATCGATCAGGCACCGCTGTACAACTTGTACAATTCCTCGTTGTCGTTCTATCAGGCGCCAAATTGCGTGCAGAACTCCACGACAGGCTATGTTGCCACCAAAGTGCCGTTGTATTACTGCCCCAGTGATCGTAGTGGGGCGATCTGGCAAGGCGATTCATACTGGCGAGCTCGCAGTGCCTATGTCGTGAACTGGGGCAACGTCAGTCGCCCGGCGAGCGGCACCACAGTCGGCCGTGCTCCCTTTGGGTACAACAACGACAATCCCGGCAATCCGCGTTGCAGCCGCTTCGCCGACTTCACAGATGGTACGTCCAATACCATGCTGATGGCCGAGATCTGCCTCCCCAAAGCTGATGCTGAGCCGGATACTCGCGGAGACGTCTTTAACGATGATGGGGGCTTAGTTTCATTTCAATTCATGACAATCAATACGCCGAATAGTAAAACGCCAGACATTATCACCAATTGTGGAGCGACTTTAGATCCCGTTAATATGCCCTGCGTAGTTGGAGCCAATAAGCAATTGGCTGCGCGTAGCCGACATACAGGCGGTGTTCACGTGTTGATGGGGGACGGAGCGATCCGCTTTGTCAGCAGCAATATTGACACGAATACGTGGAGAAACATCGGCACGATGGACGGTGGCGAAACCGTCGGCGAGTTCTAATCGCCGGGCGATGACCCCGTTGAACAGCGAAGAACGAAGAAAGCCTTGTGTCCATCACAGATACAAGGCTTTCTTCATTGCTAACGCTGCGATGCCGCTGGCACCACTCGCCATGATGTCGCCGAACAATCGGGTGTACCAGAGCGCATCCCACCTAGCTGTGGCGTCCCGCGAGCAGAATCCCACTTAGTCTAACCCATGTTTCAACGCGACACGTAAGTGCGACACGTACAAAGTAGTCCAGTGTTTTCGATAGCTAGGTTCACGCAAACGCGACAACTTGCTTAATCGTTTCGTTGGGAAATCGAGTCAGCCAATTCTCGCGTCGCCGGGCATCTCAAAATCAAACTATTGACAAATGTCCGCCAAAAGTCTTAGCGTGGATGGTCCTGTCTTCAATTCCCATCTTTTTTTCTTGGGAGAGATATCATGTCTCGGTCGCGCCGTCACGGTTTCACGCTGATTGAATTGTTGGTGGTGATTGCGATCATCGCCGTCCTGATCGCCTTGTTGTTGCCGGCCGTGCAGCAAGCCCGCGAGGCTGCACGCCGTACTCAATGCAAGAATCAGTTGAAGCAGTGGGGGTTGGCGATGCACAACTACCACGATGTCAGCAACCTGCTCCCTTTCGCCGCGACCAATGCTCAGGGATCGAATCCAGTGCCACATCGGCACACCTTCGTGATTGGCATGTGGCCGTTCATTGATCAAGCGCCGCTGTTCAATCTGTACAACGCTTCGCTGCCCTTTTACGTGGCACCGAATTGCGTCCAGAGTTCGTTAACGGGTTACGTTGCGACCAAAGTTCCGTTGTATTACTGCCCCAGTGATCGCAACAGCGCTGTCTGGCAGGGCGACACTTACTGGCGAGCTCGCGGTGCTTATGTCGTCAACTGGGGTAACGTCACTCGTCCCGCGAGTGGCACCACGGTAGGCCGCGCCCCCTTCGGCTATAACGGCGATAATCCTGGCAATCCGCGCTGCAGTCGTTTCGCTGACTTCACTGAT
>DASYEA010000587.1:0-6363 GCA_036499265.1 Schlesneria sp.
GGCTGTCACCCCTCATGAAGGTGCGAGCCCATCCCAGCCTTGGCACTCCGCATCCCGCGTTCATCACGTGCCGCGTTCTTCCCTAACTGCAACCGACAATCGCAGTTGGCACTGATTACAATTCAGCGACCTAAACGCTAGCAAAACAAAAACTGTGCCGTAAAGTCAGGCTTCGCCCCCCCATAGAACTTGGGCACCGCGGTTCAGCGGTTTTGCGATTGAGAACTGGCACTCCGACCAGGATGTGGATTTCGCGAGATCATTCATCAACTCGCGAGCCGACTTATCGCTCTCACAGAGGATGCACGTTGTCGGCCCCCACGATGTTTGGGCGACCCCCGTAAATCCCCGGCGGCGGACTTCGTCGGCGAGTTCTCCGATGCTACGGTTGGCAAACACGCCTCCCTGAATCGGGGCGAAGAACTGGCCGACGCGCAGCCCGAATTCGTACATGGCGTGCGAAGACCGAGCGAAGTCGGCTTCGATCAAAGCGGGCATCCACTCCATCAGGGCGATGCGGCAGAGATCGCCCGTCAGCGACTGTGGCATTGCAGGGTGCGAGGCAAATGCCTGTTGTTCTGCGGCTCCCGAGAGACCTTTTGACTGCGATGCCGTAACCTGAATCAGTCGCCAGTGGTCTGGAAATTCGATTCGTGAAACAAGTGTTCCCAAGCGTTCTGATCCTTGGCGACCTCCATCGACGAGAAAGCCGCCGCGATCGAACCCATGCAGTCCAATCGCAGATCGCTGCCCGCGACCAACTCGCCGCGCCAACGTGGCACTGTCAACATCTCGCTCTCCGGTCAGTTCACTGATCGCGCGAGCCACAGCGAGTGCCAGTTGAGTTCCCGATCCCAGGCCCGCGTGTGACGGAATCGATTCTGTGATCCAGATGCGGACTGCGGAAGTCGATTCGCGGGACTGGCGAATCCGGCGGACAAATTCGAGGACACGCGCGCAGGCGGCTTCGTCTTGGCCGTGGCATTCGTCGCTATCGGAATGTTCGGCGGTGACGGCGTAGCCCGGCGAGTCGACCATCATGCCGAGGCCACCAAATTGCCCTCCCGACGAACCCGATGCGGCCAAGGGTCCGAAGTGGAGTCTGGCACCAGTTCTGATTGTTACTGATGTTGTCATAGTCAGCAGGATGCCGGAAGCTTTGGGGAATCGCAACCGGCGGCGACCGCGGATGGGATCACGAAACGAAGCACAATGAGGTAACTGGCTGAATGCTTGGAACCCGATGCGGCTCACGTCCGACGGGTATCGGCCGGTCGCGACATGCGAGCCAAATCCGAGAACAACGACTCAAGCGTTAAGGGAACTGGCACATTTTGTTCGATATGGGTCGACGCTTCGATCGTGCGATCAATCAAGCTTCCCACGAGTTCGGTCGGCTCCATCCGTTTTTCTAATGCGGCCAACCAGGCCTTGGCTTCGGGGATGACAGCCGCGTCGGTCTCGAACGCCTGATGTCGCAGAGCGGCTCGATAAAACTCAACCGTGAAGCGCAGCACCCAATGTGCATGAACGCGCTGCTCGGGCGTGTCTGCACTGATCGCATCGATCGCTTCGAGCAACCCCTTGGCGACGGTCGTCCCGCTGAAGTCCCGTGACAGATTGGAATAGAGCGAAGATCGCAGGTCGCGTAGTTCGGGTCGTAACAACTGCCGCGCGGTGGTGAGGCTGCCTTCGCAGAGGGCTCCGGCAAACTGGGCTTCCAAGTCGGACGCGACCATCCCTTGTTCGACCAACAGCGCTTCGACATCACTGCGCGAGAGCGGAGCGAAGCGAACGAGTTGGCAGCGTGAGCGAATGGTTGGCATGACCGCATCCAGGTTGGACGCGATCAGGATCAGCATCGCTCGCTCGGGCGGCTCTTCCAGCGTCTTCAAGAAAGCGTTGGCACTTTCATCATTCATCGTATCGGCGTCGTTGATGATGGCGATCTTGCGAGATCCCTCCAGGGGACGCAGCGACAGATCATGACAGAGCCCCTCTTGCCCACGGCGTTCCTTCGGCCCGGCGATCAGTTCAATCTGCAGTTCGCGCTTCCCTTCGTTTCGCTCCACATAAAGGAAGTCGGGGTGATTGCCCGCCATGAATGGTCGGCAACTGGAACATTCGCAGCAGGCCTCGAGTCGATCTCCGTCATCCGCGCGACACAGCAGGCCGTGCGCAAGCAGGCGAGCAAACAATTGCTTACCGATACCGTCCGGTCCGACAAACAAGTAAGACTGCGACAATCGTCCTCGCTGAACCGCGCGACGAAACATCTCGCGTTGATCGCTGTGACCTCGAAGTTTCGACCAGATGGACATAACTTTCGGAACCGCTGAAGGAGCTACTTAATTTCGAGACTGCAAGATGAAGGCTTTCGGCTTGGGTGCCACGGTTTTGGAGTCTTCGAAAAGGCCGTGCTGGCTTGGGCTTTCAACGTCAAAGGTGACGCTTGTTCTGTCGAGAATGATTGACAAGACATCAGATCCGAGAAGAAAGAAAAGACACGGCCTTGTCGAAGACTCCAAAACCGTGGCACCCGAGAACTAAATCAATCCCTGTTGCCTACGTCGATTTAGCATAACCGCTGCCGCGACCGCTCACGACTGACCGAACCGGAGTTCAATATCAACGACTTCGAACGCACCCATATTGATTACGACCGCGTTCCCGTCGAGTACCAGTTCTGACAGCGTCTTTCCCTGGAAATCTCGTTTGCGAGCGTAGATCGGCTGCCGAAACGCCTGCAATCGGACTTGTTTCGCTCGTCCCTCGGTTTCCAGCAGCCGAACCGCAAATCCGGCACCTTCGGGAAGTGGCATCGTGTCGGCATCGCCGGTCGCCAGTGAATCGTTGAGGGAATCCATCAAGCCCATGACCCGTGTCAGTTGCACATTGCGTGCATCCAGATGGAAGAACCAACCACTGAGCCCGGAACGGGGAGGGCCGTTGTCGGTCGGGATTACCGCCAGCGGGGTCGTGGCGTTCCAGGCGGCTTCCAGCGGATAGGCCGCATCGACCGCGATGGTGAATTTGAACTGACGCCGGGTTTCGCCTGCCGCAACCAACAACGAATCAACCATCCGCTGGCCTGATTTGCGATGGTAGGGCAACCCGTGAGGGACAATTGTCAGACGTTCGTTCGTAGATGCGGTCTCGATGTAGTCGGACGTTTCGAACCGTTCGCCACCGAACCCTTGTGCCGTATGAAAAATGCTGCGGGTCAAGGCGGACGTGAGGTCGCCCCAGGCAAAACGCGAGGCGAAGTAGTTGTTCCACGGATCGCCGTCAGGAACCTTGAGATCGCTGAGTTCGATATCGATTTCAATGATCGGCCGAGCTCGCCAGACACGAATCGTTTGCCGGAACGAAGCGAGACGCTCACCTGATAGTTGATCGACGATCTGGCCGGTCGTCGCGACTTCGCCACGAACCGGCCCTGTGGAGACGACTTCACGACCGGTACATCGCATCTCGGCATACTGAGATGTGTAGGCCTCCTCGCCGCTGCCGATGGTACGTTCACGAGGAAATCGAAACGAAAGTTGCTGACTCAACCGCTTGTCGCGTTGCTCGTGCAGTCGCACGTGACCGATGCCACCAGTTTGCTCGTTGATGACAACCTCAAACCATTCGTTACGTAAGACAAGGTCTTCCACGAGTGGTGGCTTGGGGGCGGGCGCAGCGGGGGCAAGTTCGTCCTCCGGAATCCAGGCATATCCCGAACCTGGAACTTCGACCACGACGACCGATTGCCCGGGATGGGCAGCATCGACGTGAGCGGCCTTGATCGGTCCCGCAATCGCAGGCAACGACTTCAGACCGGGCAGCGAGACGCAGACGCGGCGAGTGAATGACAGCGAGTTAATTAGCAGGAAGCCGCGCTTCTGGCTGGCCCCGTGCATGACCAAGCGGGCAAGTTCGCGCGGCCACGAGGCTTCCGTTGTGGTAAGGACTTCGGCGGCTTTGGTAATAGCGACGGAGTCCGATTCTGGTGCCGCGGTCTCCAGATCTCGCTCGGCCTGGTTCGTGTCAGAACTCTCGATGACTTGCTTCATCATCGCTCGCGACAGATTGCGACACCACATCGCGACATCAAAGCGTCGGCGACGCAATAGGTGATCGGCAAAGCGGCTGATCGGGTCCGCCTCGCGTCGAGCCACGCTTTGAATCAGGTACGGCGGGAAGTATTCGTGCGACTGATATGTACTTAGTTGTCCCGGCAATTCGGTCGATTCGAAGAAGTGTTGCAACGTGACGAATCGTCCGAGTACTGGGGCATACTTCTGTGAACGTCGCAGGTCTTCGAACCAGGGGGCGGCTACGTCGGGCCAGCGAGCAAAGATCAGCCCGGCGACTTGATCGTGATCCATCGATTCGGCCATGCGTACGGGATAACGCAGGTAGCTCGCGGCACTATCCGCAGCGAGCGGAATGCGACTGAGAGCGTCGATGATCGATTCATCCGTCCCGCGCCAGCGCAGCTTGGTGTATTCGTGATCGGGATAGATGCCGTCGTCCAGCACCACGTGCAACGCGGCTTTGAAGCCAAGCTTCACCAGCAACTGGGGCAGGGGTGTCGCCAATCCGTACTTTCGACGACCCCACACGACGGGCGAGCGGCCAATCTGTTCCTGCCAGCTCTCGCGCCCGCGGTTGAACTGGTGCAGTACGGATTCGAGAGGTAACAGCGGCAGTGGCGTTTCCCGTTCTTCTCCACCGACAATGCAGGCTCGTTGGGCATCGCAGGCCGATTTCAAAGCGGTCTGCAGGCCGGGCGACTTCTCGCATAGGGCCCGGATGTCTGTGGCAGTTGCCAGCAAGCTGACCGGAACGTCTCGCCCCAATTCATCGATCAACCGCTCGACCGCCAAGTCGCTGAAAGTCAGGCACAAGTCAATCAGATAACATTCGACGGGATAGAATCGCTCACGCGCTTCCAACAACAGTTCGAAGCACCCTCGCAAATGTGTCTGCGTAGCCTCGACATCGTTGGCGACCGCCGCTTTCGCCGCAGCGATCGCTCGCTGATGCATGCGACCTTCGTCGACATTGCTGAAGTTCCGCATATGTCGCGACAGCAGTTCCACCTGCAGCCAGCAGAAACCGAGCGAGTAGAAGTCGCCAACGAGATCGCGAGAGATTTCGACCGGCTCAGGCAGTGCCAGCAGAGCGGCCGCTTCCATTTCGATTCGGTCGTGAAAGCCAGAAATAACGGTCGCACCGGTTTTACGGGCATCTTCTACCCAGCCGTGCGGTAGCCAATCATCGCTGACGGTCGGTACAAAGATCAGTTGGTCGGCGTGGACCGCCGCAGGTTCGTCCGCCCGACGCCAGTGGGGTAGTACTTCGGTCGCAGCCAGCAGCGCGGGATGCCAGGCCACCACGAAAGAGTTCAGCAGGCTGGCCGCCGGGTTGTCGGTCTGTTCCGTCGGGAAATCTTCCAAGCTATGGCTGGGAATCAGAATCACAACGTCTTGCAGGCTCATGGATTCGTTCTAGTGGCAGGATTTCTGAGGATTGCTGTCAATGGAGTCGCCGCTCGCCAGGGAAAGACGTTCGACGGAATACTGGTTTCCTCGAATATCTGAACTGACGATCATAACGCCGGAACAAGTCGTTCCCCACAATGGCAAGACGAACAACCAAAAAGATTTTGGGAACTTACGGCGACGATCGTTCGTCCGAATGTTGTCGGCAGTTTCCAGGAAATCGTAATAATTGCTCGGCAAGAGTTCACAAAATCGGCCTTGTCGGTCGTAAGGTTTAAGGGCCGGCGTTTAGGAATTCCGAAGCGAGGCCGGGTGTCGTGTGAAAGTTGTGTTGGCTGAGCAATCAGCCGGTTGACTTTGCATTAAACCGCTAGTATAGCTTGGTGTTACGAAATGGGGTGTGGTTGAAAGATTGGTCCGCGATTTGTGATCGGAATCGCCATTCGCCAGATTCAGCACATCGAAATTGGTCAGATTCATGTCGCGAGCGAGCAGTTCAAGTTCGCTGCATGGCACTTCGCAGATTTTCAACTTTTGATTTCGGGATGATAGACAATCTGGTTTCTTTCCTTTGACGGAAGAGACTCGGGTCGTTCTGGATTTCGGGGGTGATCATTATGGCAGACGCACAATCGGCATGGGGCATCGAGATTGGCCAGGCCGGACTGAAGGCGATTAAGTTGCGGTACGCGGAAGCGGCCCAGCAAGTTGTGGCAGTCGCCTTCGATTACGTCCCGCACCCCAAGTTGCTCAGTCAGCCAGATGCGGTACCCGACGAATTGATCCGTCAGGCACTCGACACCTTCCTTTCGCGCAATCAGATTGCCGGCGATTTGATCTCGATCAGCTTGCCCGGGCAGACGGCGCTGGC